>NZ_OZ012603.1:0-153745 GCF_963942435.1 Shinella sp. WSD5-1 | reverse complement strand
GCTATGCCGATCAAGATGGCCAGAAGCACCAGCCAGCTTTCCCGCCGGCGCACCATGGTGCGGAGACGCGCCGGCAGGCCGGCCTCGTCCATATTCGCGTTCCACCAGGCCAGCACGGCGCCCCAGACTCGACCAGAGGTTTGCAGCGCCTCGTCTACTCCCGCAATCAGCGGCGAGTCACCGGGCCGGTTCTGCCGGTCCTGGGGATCGCTCATACTAACCTTCCTGGGCCTTACCCGCCCTTGCCGACGGGCAGGCGACCAACCTGACCTGTCGTCACCTTCCGGACAGCACCATCCGGCTGTCATGCTCGGGCATGTCGCCGATCTCGGCCATCTTGGCATCGAGCCTTCCGACCATGTCGGCGAAGATACCGGCAAATTCAGGGTCATTTGCCCGATTATGCAATTCATGGGGGTCGGCCTCGCAGTCGAACAACTCCCACTCCGGGGGCTCATCGCCCCTAGTAGCCCCCAATTGCTGCAAGGGATCGTTGTACCAGTAGATCAACTTGTAGCGGTGGTCGCGGATGCCGTAATGGGCAAAGGCATTGTGGATGACATCCTTGTGCATCCAGTAGCGGTGATAGGCGACGTCCTGCCAGTCATCGCCCGCCGTCGCTTCGAAGACCGGCCGCATGCTGGCGCCCTGCATGTAGGTGGGGATGCGGATGCCGGCATAATCGAGGAAGGTCGGCGCGAAATCGACATTCATGGCGATCTGCTTGCTGACGCTGCCTGGCTTGATGGCCTTGGGATAGCGAACCAGGAACGGCATCTGCAACGACTCTTCATACATGAAGCGCTTATCGAACCAGCCATGTTCGCCCAGAAAGAAACCCTGGTCGGAGGTGTAGATGACGATGGTATCGTCGACGAGGCCCTCCGCATCAAGATAGTCAAGCAGCCGGCCGACATTGTCATCAATCGATTGCACCGTGCGCAGGTAGCGCTTGATATAGCGCTGGTACTTGAACTCAGCCAGTGCCCGCGGATCGGTAAAGGTAAAATTCTTGCCGGTACGCGCATCGATCAGGGTAATCGAGCCGCCATCCTCGATATCGGGCACCTTGCGGTTCTGCACGAAGGGATGCGGGAACATCAGGTCGCCAACTTCGCTGCCACCCTCGGGCTGGATCAGTCCGAGGTCGTCGTAGGTCATGTCCGAGCGAATGCGCATCTTGGCCGCAGCGGCGGCCACGGCGCGATTGGCGTAGTCATCCGAGAAGCTCTCGGGCAGAGGCAAATCTTCACCCTCGAACATGTCCTCGTGCTTGTGGTCGCAGACAAAATTGCGATGCGGAGCCTTGTGGTGGCACATCAGAAAGAAAGGTCGCGACGGATCCCGGCCCTTGATGAAGTCGAGACTGATATCGGTGATGATGTCGGTGGCGTAGCCCGGGTGGACCCTGGGACCATCCTTATCGATCAGCACCGGATCGTAATAGACCCCCTGCCCCGGCACGACTGCCCATTGGTCGAATCCGGTCGGCTCATGTGCCTTGCCTTCACCCAGATGCCATTTGCCGAAGATTGCCGTCTGGTACCCACCCTGGCGCAAGTGCCTGGCGACGTTGGGCAGACGGTTGTCGATGTGGGTATCGAGCGTCGTGACCTGGTTTACGTGATTGTATGTGCCGGTGAGGATGGCCGCCCGACTGGGGGTGCAGATCGAGTTTGTGACATAACACCGGTCAAGCCGCATGCCTTCATTGGCGAGGCGGTCCAGGTTCGGCGTGTGGTTGAGTCCGCCACCATAGGCCGAAATGGCCCGCGCGGCGTGATCGTCCGACATGATGAAAATGATATTTGGCTGCAAGGGTTTGCCTCTTGTGAAAATCGTCAGGCGCTTGGCAGGCTGAGGCCGTCCAGCGCCTTGCCCTGGGCGTCGAAGAAATGCGTGCGCCCCGCAAAGGCGAGGCCGACGGCCTGCCCCACCGGCAAGTCGGTGCCGCCATCGACGCGCACCACCAGTTCCTGGTCCCAGCCGGTGCGGACATAGACGAACTCGGCGTCGCCCAGCCGCTCGACCACGCTGACCGTGCCGTCGATGGTTCCGGCACCGGGTGCAACGATGCGCATCTGGTCGGCCCGCATGCCCAGCACCACGGCATTCTCGGCGCCCGGCCCCGCCATCGCCACCGGCGAACCATCCGGCGCCGCCTTGGCGCTGCCGGCTCCGGTAAGATTGACGAGATTCATCCGGGGCGAGCCGATGAAGCCGGCGACGAACAGATTGGCGGGCCTTTCATAGAGCTCCATCGGCGCGCCGATCTGTTCGACCACGCCCTTGCGCAGCACCACGATCTTGTCGGCCAGTGTCATGGCCTCGACCTGGTCGTGGGTGACGTAGATCATGGTGGAGCCGGCAAGCTGGTGATGCAGCTTGGCGATCTCGAGCCGCGTGGCAACGCGCAATTCGGCGTCCAGATTGCTCAGCGGCTCGTCGAACAGAAACACCTGCGGGTTGCGCACGATTGCCCGCCCGATGGCGACGCGCTGCCGCTGGCCGCCCGAGAGCTGGCGCGGCTTGCGGTCCAGCAATTCCTCGATCTGCAGGATCCTGGCGGCGCGCATCACGCGCCCCGCCACCTCCGCCTTGGGCATGCCGTTCATGCGCAAGCCGAAGCCCATATTCTGGTCAACGCTCATATGCGGATAGAGCGCGTAGGTCTGGAACACCATGGCGACGCCGCGATTGGACGGATCGACGTCGTTGACGCGCTGGTCGTTGATCAGCAGGTCTCCACCGGTGATTTCCTCAAGGCCTGCGATCATCCGCAGGAGCGTGGACTTGCCGCAGCCGGACGGGCCGACGAAAACGACAAACTCGCCCTTGTTGATTTCGATATCGACGCCATGGATCACCGGCGTGTTGCCATAGGCTTTCTTGACGTTTCTGAGACTGACGCCAGACATGGTGGTCTCTCCGTTGTTAGAGTCAGCCCTTCACCGCGCCGGCGAGACCGTCGATGAAATAGCGCTGCAGGAAGAGGAACAGGATCACCACCGGTACGATGGTAATGGTGGATGCCGCGGTCATGCCGCCCCAATCGACGAAATTCTCGCCCCGGAAGGCGTAGACACCGACCGAGAGGGTGCGGATCGCCGGGTTGGCCAGCGTCACCACCAGCGGCAGCAGGAAATCGTTCCAGGCATAGAGCGTCTGCATGACAATGACCGTCACCACGATCGGCCGCGATAGTGGCAGCATGACATACCAGAAGGTCTTCACGAACCCCACGCCGTCCATCTTGGCGGCTTCCTCGAGCTCGTTGGGCATCTGGCTGAAGTAGCCCGCGAACAGCAGCACGAAGATCACGAAGGAGCCGCCGGACGTGGCCAGCATCACGCCCCACAGCGACTGGCCGATACCCAGCCGGGTCAACAGGTCGAATACCGGGATGATGGTGTATCCCTGCGGCACGAACAGGGTGAAGATAATCAGCCCGAAGACGAGGCCGCGCCCCGGAAACTGCCGGCGGCCAAGCACGTAACCCATCATCGCCGTCGAGATCGTGACCAGCGCGACCGAGCCGATGGTCACGAACAGCGTGTTGAAGAAGTAGGCACCGATATTGGCCTGGGTCCAGGCCTTCACATAGTTCTCGACCGTCGGCTGGCTGGGGATCAGTCCCTCATTGGCGAAGATCATGGCGTTGGATTTGAACGAGGCCGACACCATCCAGATCAACGGATAGACCCACAGGCAGCAGACAGCGGCGAGCGCAGCCGAAACGATCCAGCGACGGGCGCGCGGCGAGACAAGTGGCTGCCTGATCGTCATGCTTGCCTCACGCGGCATTGGTCTTCTCCCGGTTGCGCAGGTGCCGCACGGCAACGATCTGCAAGATGGTCAGACCCATGATGGCAAAGCCGAAGAACACACCGGCGGCGCTGGCATATCCCAGGCGTGGCACGGCGCCGGCGGTCGCGAAGGCATTGCGGAAGATGTAGACCTCGATGACCTCGGAGGCGAAGAAAGGCCCGCCCTGCGTCATGGACTGAACCAGGGGGAAGACGTTGAGGGCGCCGATTGCCGAAATCAGGGCGATCACGATGGCGAAGGGCATGATCATCGGCAGCACCACGAAAACAGTGACCTGCCAGTTCTTCACCCCGTCAAGCTTGCTGGCCTCGTAGAGTTCTGCCGGCACGGTCTGCAGGGCCGCCAGCCAGTAGACCATCGTCACCCCGACCCATTTCCACACATAGATGCCTGCCAGCGTCCACAGCACCAGCTTGGGGTCGCCCAGAAAATCGAGCGGACGCGCCAGCAGCCCGATGTCCAGCATCGCCAGGTTGATCGGCCCGTTGAAGGGGCTGAGCATGATGGCCATGACGATGCCGATTACGGCCACCGGCGTCACCACCGGCAGGAAGATCAGCGTGCGGAACAGGGTGGAGAGCTTGATGAGCTTGTTATTGAGGATGATGGCGAAGACGAGCGAGACCAGCATTTGCAGCGGCACCGTGCTCATCGTGAACAGGAACGACCGCCCGAACGCATCCCAAAAATACTTGTCGGTCAGCAGTTCCGCATAATTGGCGAGCCCGACAAAGGTCTGGTTGGCGTCGAAACCGGACCAGTTGAGCAGCGAGAAATACTGCGAGGCGAAAATCGGATAGAGGATGAAGGCGCCGAAGATCAGCATGCCCGGAACAAGGAACAGATACTCGATCCGGCTGTGCCATAGCCGGGACATTAAGCTGTCGGGCCGGGTAATCGGCAATGTCTGGCGGGCGGTCAGGGTATCATCGGCCATCGGTCAACTCGCGTCGTGGGGCCCATCCGCCGAGGCGGACAGGCCCTTCCTTGGGAGGAGCGCTAGAGCGCTTCGTAGTCGGCCGCGACATAGTCGGTGTCGGGCCGCCAGTTGGAGAACACCAGATCGTCGCGGCTCACCTCTGCCCCCGCCTCCTTGGCAGCGGCAAAGGCTTCGTCGAGGGCGGCATTGGTCGCCGACACCAAGGCGGTGAGCTGTTCCTTGACGTTGGAGACCTGGGCCGTGAACAGACCCTGCACAGTCAGCGCCAGGTTCGGCGTCGGCTCCTTGTAGCGGCTTGCCACTTCCGACAACTGCGGATTGCGAGCGAACGGATTGGGGCCGACCTTGATGGTTCTCTCGAACATGGCCAAGGCTGCCTTGGACCGCTCGGACATCTGCGAATTGGTCGCCGCCGCGGGGAAAATCGGCGGATCAGACGGACCCACGACGTTGCCCCAGTCGATCTGGCCCTGTTCGGTGCCCAGGTAATGGAACACGTCGGCGGCTGCCTGCGGATTTTTGGCCTTGCTGTTGATAAACATCGTGTTGGACGCTGCTGCCAGTGCCCCCACGATGAGATTGCCCGTTGCCCCTGCGGGAGCCGGAGTCGGGGCAATGCCGAAATCGAAATCGGGATTCTCGCGTTCCCATTGCGGGATGTTCCAGGGTCCCTGCAGGATCAGGCCCGCGGCACCCTGCGGCATCATCGCGCGAGCCTGCGGCGCGTTGAGGCTCATGGCGCCGGGGAAGACCGAGCCATCGGCCTGCATGGCGATGAGCAGTTCGACCGCGCCGACGAATTCGTCGCTGTCAAACACGGGTTCACCCGTGCGGAAGTCGATGCCCAGGCCGATGGAGGTATCGCCACAGGCCGTTCCCGCCATATTGGCGAGGCTGCGGGTGATGTCGGCGAAACGGTTGACCTGGTTTCCGCCCATGATGAAGCCGAAGGCGCGGCCGGCATTGAGCTCGGTCACCTTGCGTGCGGCCTCGCGGAAGCTGTCCCAGGTCAGCGCCTCCGCTTCGGGGTCAAATCCGGCATCGTTGAGCAGTTGCCTGTTGTAGAGCACATGCGCCGAGGTCACGCGGGCCGACGTATAGGGCAGCCCGTAGGTTTTCCCGTCGAATACGTTGAGACCTTCGAGGAACGCCCCGGCGGGGAAGCCAGCCTTCCAGCTTTCGATATCGGGAATGTAGTCGTCGAGCGCCTGCACCCAGCCCTCGTTGATCGCGAATGCCGGCGGCAGGCCGAGCGGCAGGCAGAATGCGTCCTGGGCAGTGCCATTGCGGATGCCCAGCGGCAGCACCTGGCCGATCTCGTTCCAGGGCAGGCCGTCATAGACGACCTCGATGCCGCGAGCTGCCCCGTATTCAGGAAAAAAGGCGCGATAGAACACGGCCTTCTGGTCGCCGCTATCGATCCAGCGCAACGGACCATCGCCGGTGATCGGGGCGATGGCTTCGGGGATGGTGAATTCCTGCGCCAGGGCGCCCCCGGCGCCGGTCAGCGCCAAGGTGCCGAGGGCCGTCGAACCTGCCAGGAATTGCCTGCGGCTCATGGACGAAAACGGGGTTTTAATCATGGTCTCCTCTCCCATCTGACCACCTCGAAACGAGCGTGGCTGAATTCAAATTCCTGGTTATCGCGCGTCGCCGACCGTGCCGGGCCTTGAGGCCTCCTGCGGTCGCACTCCCCCCTGTGCGGATGCCGCAGCTTGGCGCTGCTTTTGACGATCCGCTGTCTCAGTCGATAACAATTGCACCTATACAAAACCAATGCCATTCTTTGCATGAGTGATAACAGAAGTGCATCATCATGCTGGATAGAATGAGCCTGCTTTTCCGCTTCCAGACGATCTCCGATGCGGGGAGCGTTCGCAAAGCGTCCGAAATTCTCAATGTCACGCAGCCGGCCCTGTCGCGCTCGCTGTCGCAACTGGAGAAACACTACGGCCAGCCCCTGCTGGAACGGCACGCGCGTGGTGTTCGTCCCACCGCTTTCGGCCAGCGCCTGCTGACGACGGTGTCGCGACTGGCGCGGGACTGGGAACTCGCCGAGGCTGACCTGGCAAGCGGCAATCCGGGCGCCGAGGGACGCCTCAACATTCATGCCGGCCCGCTCTGGTCTTCCGTGGTCCTGCCCACGGTCATCCCCAGGCTGCACGAGACATTCCCCAACCTGACGATTGAGATGACGCCGAGTACCGGCACGTCGCTGCCGGCTCTGCTGGACGGTCGTATCGACGTGTCCTTTGGCGGTCTCTACGCGCCCGAGCGCAACTATCCGCAACTGGAAGCGCGCGCCTTCAGCAAGATCCGCGACCGCGTCACGGCGCGTGCCGACCATCCAATTCAAAAATGCGATCCCGGGGACTATGCCATGATCCACAAGTTTCCCTGGATCATCTATGCCGCCGATCCCATTTACGAGGCCGAGACCATCCACGCGGTGATGGAGCGCACCGGGGCCATGCCGCAGGTGCGGGTACGCAGCGGTTCGCTGCTGGCGATCTTCCGGCTGCTGCAGGATGGCGACTATCTCTGCATCCTGCCCGACGCTGCCGTCTATGGCATTCCCGGGCGCCCGATCCTGCCCATCCCCATTGAAATGGGTCGCCGCAATTCGGAAACCGGGGCCCTCCTGCGCCGCACCATGGCGCAATACCCGCCCATGCACACCCTGCTCGAGCTGTGCGCAGCCTATTTCCAGCGCATGGATTCGGTTTGACATGGCGCAGCTCCTCCGAGGTGAGCTGCTTGATTTTATGTCCCACTTAATCCATTATGTCCAACATAAATTGAGGTTGTGATTTGCCATTTTCCAGCATTGCCGTTCGCGAGACGGGCGCCTCGGCTATCGCCCGGCAGATTGGCACCGCAATTCTGCGTGGCGAGCACGCCCCTGGAGCAACCCTGCCAGGGGAGCTTGAACTGGCTGTCCAATTTGGCGCCAGCCGCAACATCGTGCGCGAGGCCATCAAGGTGCTGGCCGGCAAGGGCTTGGTGGAATCGCGCAAGAAAGCGGGCACACGCGTACGCTACAGGGCCGATTGGCAGATGCTGGACCGAGAGTTGCTGGCCTGGCGGCTGGAGGGCGGGACGGAGATCGGCTTTGCCACCGATCTGCTGGCGCTGCGCGAGGCGATCGAGCCAGCCGCCGCGGCAGCGGCCGCACGACACCAGGACAAAGAGGCAATCCAGGCGATCCGCACCGCCTTCTCGGGCATGGTTGCGGCCGGCACCGATCGCAAGCGCTTCGCGGGCCCCGACCTGCAGTTTCATAAGGCTATCCTGGCCGCCTCCGGCAACGAATTCATGATGGCCTTCGGCGGGATGATCGAAGCGGCGCTCGCCGCCTTTATCGGCATTTCCCTGCGCCACCGCGAAGCGCCCGGCCCTTCGATACCGATGCATGAAGCGGTGCTGCTGGCCGTCGAGGCCGGCGATCCCGAACGGGCGCATACCGCGATGCTGGCTCTGCTGGCTCGAACCCGCACCAATATCGAAAAGGACGCCACACGGTGAGCTCCGCCCGCCCCCACATCGTCCTGGTCATGACCGACCAACAGCGTTTCGATACTATCCAGGCCCTGGGCGCCGGGCACATGAACACGCCAAACCTGGACCGGCTGGTGCGGGAGGGCGTGAGCTTCGACAACTGCTTCGTCAACGCGCCAAGTTGCGTGCCCAGCCGCGCGGCTTTGTTCTCGGGCCACAGCCCGCATACGTCCGGCGTGCTGCGCAATGGCCAGGCCTGGTCGCACAGCTGGGTCGAGCAACTGGCGAAATCGGGCTATCACTGTGTGAATGTGGGCAAGATGCACACCATTCCCTATGACGCGCCGGCCGGGTTCCACGAGCGTTTCGTGGTCGAGAACAAGGATCGCTTCTTCGAGGGCCGCTGGTATGCCGACGAATGGGACAAGTCACTGGTGCATCAAGGCGCGGTAAAGCCCTCCCGGGCGCATTACCGGACCCTGCCCGACTATGCCGAGCGGCTTGGCGCCTTCGACTGGCCGCTGGCCGACAGCCAGCATTCAGACGTCTTCGTCGCCGAGACCGCCATGTGGTGGCTGGAAACGCGGCCACGGCCCGAAGCGCTGTTCATGCAGGTGGGCTTTCCTGGTCCGCACCCGCCCTATGACCCGCCGGCGCGATATTCCCAACCCTATCTCGATAGAGCCGACCTTCCCGTGCCCGAGGCCAGCGCCAGGGAACTGGCGAGCCTGCCGGCTTCGCTTCGGGCGAAGCGGGAACATGATACCAGGGTGGATCACGACGCAGTCTCCTGGTCGCTCGATCCCAGCGTGGAGCAGCTGCGGCGCCTGCGCGCGCATTATGATGGCAATGTCACTCTCATCGACGAACAACTCGGGCGGCTGATCGACACGCTTGAGCAGCGCGGCTATCTCGACAACTGTATCGTGATCTTCATGTCCGACCACGGCGACAATCTGGGCGAGCACGGCCTGTCGCAGAAGTGGGCGATGTATGACATGGTCACGCGTGTTCCCGCCATCGTCTGGGCGCCCGGTCGATTTGCCGGAGGGCGACGCCTGCAGCAGCTTTGCCAATTATTCGATTTCGGCCCCACGATCCTCGAACTCGCCGGGCTCGAACCATCCGCCGATTTTGAAGCACAAAGCCTGCTGCCGGCGCTGGAGGGCAAGGCGTGGGCCGGGCGAGACGCGGTATTCTGCGAACAGGCGGGCGACGTGGCCATGGCCGATACCAGGCTCATCACCATGATCCGCACCGAGCGGGACAAGGCCGTGCTGTTCCTGGGCGCTGTTGACGGGCAGTATTTCGACCTCGCTGCCGATCCGAGCGAGGAGAACAATCTCTGGCACGACCCCGAGGTGCAGGCCCGGCTTGCCGAACTCAAGGACCGTATGCTGCGGTGGCGCCTCGACAGCGCGGTGCATACGATGGACCGCGCTGTCGTCATTCGCTAGGCCTCAAGCGCCCGCGATGCGTGCCATGCGGGTGGGTTCGGACTTCATGATCCCCTGCACCATGGCTTGCAGCATCCGCGTCTTCAGCTGTTGCGCGGCCGCATCGTCCCACAGATTGTTGATCTCGCCGGGATCGCTCGCCAGGTCGAACAGTTCCCCATAGCCGGCCTCGCGATAGACCGTGATCTTGTGGTGTTTTTCGACATAGGTCTCGACATGCGGCATCTGCGGATTGTGCCGGTTCTCGCAGAGCACGTAATCCCGTGCCGCTTCGCCGCCCTGCCAGTTCGACCACTGCGATACGCCCTGCATTTCGCCCGGCACCGGCAGCCCCAGCGCATCGAGGAAGGTGGGGGCCAGGTCGACCAGGCTCTGCAGATCATTGGAAACCGCGTCGGCCGGTACCCTGCCGGGCATGCGCACGATCATGGGGATACGCAGCATGTCCTCGTAGTGAAACGGGCCCTTGGCAATCAGGCCGTGCTGGCCAAGGAAATGACCATGGTCGGTCGAAAACACGACAAGCGTGCTTTCGGTCAATCCAAGCGCGTCGAGCCGGTCGAGAATGCGCCCGATTTCGGCATCGAGGAAACTCATCATGCCGAAATACGTGGCCTTGTCCCCTTTCAGTTCCTCCTCCGGATAGAGGTGGCTTTCGCAGCCATGCGCCGTGAACGGGGAGTGCCAGGCACCGAAATCGGGATTTTCCTGCTGCGTCTTGGCGAAGTGCGGCGGGTTGCGATCATGCTCGCCAGGCGTCACCCGATCCACGACCATATCGGCGGGGTCATACATGGATGCCCAAGGCTCGCTGACGGTATAGGGCGGATGCGGATCGTGAAAGCTGGCCCACAGGAAGAAGGGCTTGTCGCGATCGGCGTGGGCATCGAGATAGGCGAGGCTCCGTTCGCCCGTCCAGGTGGTGTAGTGCAGTTCGGCCGGCAATGCCCAGGAACGGTCGGCACGGGTATAGCCCTTCTTGGGTCCCAGCCGCGGCGCCTTGGATGAGGTTTCACCCTTTACTGGCTGGAAGTATTCCCGCCAGTCCGACAGGCCCCGTTCTTCCATCCAGATTGCGTAATGCTGCCCGGCATGGCTCTCATCGGCATGGTTGCGCGCCAGTTCAACATGCTCGAACCCGTACCAGGTTCGGTTGAAACTGCGCCAGAAATCGAGGTCCCGCAGGACGGGCTGGCATTCCAGCGATTCCGAACCCGGCGCGGAAGCAAGCGGCTGAAAATGCGCCTTGCCGATCAGGGCAGTTGCATAGCCGGCGGCGATGAGGTGATCGCCAAGCGTCGGGACGTCCTCGGGCAGCTTCACTCCGATAGTCCAGGCCCCGTGATGGGAGGGATACTGGCCGGTAATGATGCTGGCCCGCGAGGGCGTGCAGACCGGCGCCGGGCAATAGGCCCGCTCGAAACGTGTTCCCTCCCGGCACAGGCGGTCGAGGTTCGGGGTCTTCAACTGCGGCGTCTTCACACCGAGAGCATCGTAGTGCTGCTGATCAGTCGTGATCAGCAGGATATTGGGCATGGTCATGAGGGCCTCCGCCGCCACTCTACCAACCCCGGCGTGTGGGAGCGCTCGAAAGGTGCGCGCGAGCCATGCACAAAAGTGATCGCTTCACCGCTACAGATCGAGTTTCCTATCGCGCACCAACTCAGTCGGGCTGCCTGCCGAAATCCGCCGTGGCGGAGCGCAGGATCCTGCGGTCGCCATCCGTCCAATGATCGCGATACCAGCTCGACAGTTCGAATGTGTCATTGATGCGCGCCATGCGCTCCAGCATGGTCGAGCGGAGCCGCTGCGCCTCGTCGGCATAGGCGGGGTCCGTGGCGAGGTTGACGAGCTGATATGGGTCGGTGGTTCGATCGAACAGCAATTCCTTGCCGTCCAGCTTGAACACGGCATAGGTAAAGCGCTTGTCACGGACGGCGCGCCATTCATGGCCGTCTTCCCAGCGCGCGGTGGCGCCACAACCCTGCATGAGGGCGACTTCGGGCTCCGGCCCCGCGCCGCCCAGGAGCCGCTTGCTGAGGTCCATACCCTCCACATCACCCGCGGCCTGCAAGCCGGCCAGGCCGGCGAGAGTTGGCAGGATGTCCACCGTGCTGAGCAGGATATCGGGCGTGGTGCCAGCCGGAACCCGCCCCGGCCAGCGGACGATAAAGGGAACGTTGGCGGCTTCCTCGTAGAAAATCAGCTTGGCTCGTCGCCCATGGGCACCGAACATCTCGCCATGATCCGAGGTGAAGACGACGATGGTGTTGTCCGCCTGGCCCGAGGCTTCGATCGCGGCCATCAGGCGACCGAATTCGGCGTCGAGGCTCGCCACCTGCGCGTGATAGCCGCGGCGCCAGTTCTCGAGCTCCCGGCGCTCGGCTTCGTTCAGGCTCGCCCACCGGTCACGATAGGGCGCGTCGTCTGAATCGCGATAGTTGGGCGGGTGCGGAAATTGCGCCGTCTCGAACAAGCGCCAGAAGCGCTCCGGCACGTTATCAGGCCCCCAAGGATCGTGCGGCGGTCCATAGGACAGCGTCAACGAGTACGGGCGTGCGTCCGGGTCGTGCGCGGCGCGACGGATGAAGTCGATGGCATGCTCGGTCTGCACAGTCGGCTCATACTCGCCGGGGCCGTAGCTGATCCTGTCGGGCGTTTCCTCATGGTAATAGGCGGGCGGGCTATAATTTTCGTGATGGAAGTTGAAGGCCTTCCATTCCCCATCGAAGCCGAGCCGGTGTGGGCCGCGCGGGACAAAGGAGTTGCGCGGCTCGTAGTGGCCGCCCAGCTCGTTGGCATACAGGTGCCATTTGCCGATATAGGCGGTGTTGTAGCCCGCATCGGTGAGCATGTGACCCAGGCAACGCTGATTTGGGTTCATCCGCAATTCGTTGATGACCATGCCGTGGCTGGTGGTGTGCTTGCCCGTCAAAAGCGATGCGCGATAGGCGGTGCAGACCGGCGTGTTCACGATCGCATTGGTGAGCGATGCCGATTGAGTAGCGAAGCGGTCGATATTCGGCGTGTGGGCCTGCGGATTGCCGGTGCAACCCAGCGCGTCGTAACGCAACTGGTCGGCGAAGACATAGACGATATTTGGCCGCTTGCTCATGGATTGGGAAAGACCTGATGGACGGATTGGGGACCCACCGCCTCGAAGGGCGGTGGGAGGAATTCAGCGTGCGCGGCGCAGCACGGCGTTGACGCGGCCTTCGGCATCGGCGAGCGCCTGCTCGACACTCTTCTGCCCCAGGACCGCGGCGGCCAGCTCTTCACCGATAGTGAAAAACATGACGCGCTGCTGGTTGACCGTATTGGGATGGTGGCGAGCGTTTCCGGGGATGGACATGATATCGGACCGGAACGGCAGCTCCTGGAATTCAGCGCTGTCCAGCACGCTCTGGCGCGAAGGCAGGTGTCCGGCGCGGGCCCAGTCGCCATTGTGGTCATAGAGGAACTTCATGAACTTGAGCGCGGCCTGGCGCTGTTCCTCGGTGCGGGATTCGCTTTTCAGCATCACCCAGGTATGGCCGGCGGAAAACTGGGCGTTCTCGGCATAGAGCTGCGGCAACGGGTAGACCCCGTAGTCGGTCAGGGCCATCTCGTCATTGCTCGAGGCGGCCACGAAGGGGGCAATCATCCAGGTCCCCTGGGTGACCACGCCCGCATTGCCCTGCTGGAATTCCGAATTGCCCACCCCGCCATCGGTATAGGCGGTGGCCAATCCTTCATCGACCAGCCGCTTGAGCATGGTCAGGGCTTCGGTCGCCTCGGGCGTCTGCAGGGCGATCTGCCTTGTGTCATCGGGGAAGAATTCGCCGCCCTGCTGCCACACCAGCGTATAGAACGTGCGCGCGATGGAGCCGGAATCGACCGGTAGCGCCAGGTATGGCTTGCCGGTGGCTTCCTTGAAGGCGGTTGCCTGTTCGAAAAGCTCGTCCATGCTGGTCGGCATGACCGGCTTGCCATCGGCATCGGCCAGCCCGGCCTCGGCGAACAGGGCGTTATTGGTGTGCCAGAGCCAGCTGATGAAATCCTGCGGCAGACCATAGATCTCACCGTCGACTTCCACGTTCTCACGGCCACTGGCCACGAAATCGTTCACGTCGATACCCACTTCGGCAAAGGCGTCGCCGAGAGGCAGCAGCAGGCCGCGGCGAGCGAATTCACCCAGAACATCGGCATGCATCACCGAGACGTCAGGCACGTCACCGGCGGCGAGACGTCCGGCCAGTTGCTCATAATAGGGCTGCCACTCAACGATCTCGGTCACCACCCGGATATCGGGGTTTTCGGCGTTGAACTTATTGGTCAACGCGGTGATGACGCCGCATTCATTGGTGGCGGTGCTCGGATCGGTAATGTCTGCAAAATCGGCTTCGCACGAGCCGAAGAACCGCGCGAAGCGAATTTCGGTCTGCGCAAAGGCCGTCTGGGCTGTCAGGCCTGCCAAGGATATCGTGGCAGCCAACAGGGTCAATTTGCGGATCAGTTTCATGGGCGCTTCTCCTCCTTGAGCATTCCCGTGGCCTTGTTCGTCATCGTCCGCCAGCACCGGCCACCGCGCGCAGGACGTATTTTTGGAAAATGAGATAAAGGATCAGCATGGGCAGTCCGGCGAAGACCGCCTGCGCCATCAAATAGCCGATGCCTTCAGACTGGTCGAAATTGGTCTGCGTCGCCGCAAGCCCTATAGTCAGCGTGTACATGTCCGGACGCGTCGCCGAGATCAGCGGCCACAGATAGTCGTTCCAGGCATTTAGGAAGGTGAAGATCGCCAGGGTGATCTGGGCTGGCACCGAAAGCGGCAGGGCGATGGTGAGAAATATCTTCCAGCGCGAAGCGTTATCGAGCGCTGCGGCCTCTTCCAGTTCCTTGGGCAGGGCGCGGAAATAGGACGCCATCAGAAAGACGCCGAATGGCGTACCCAGATGCGGCAGGATTAGCCCTGCATAGCTGTTGTGCAGGTCCAGTTCGGCGAACATGGAGTGAAGCGGGATGATGATGGCCTGCCCCGGAATGGCCAGCCCCAGCAGCACGAAGACGAACAATGGCCCCCGGCCGGGAAAGTCGAGGCGGGCAAAGCCATAGCCGGCGACCGAGCAGATGATGGGCACCAGGACGGTCTGGATGACCGAGACGATGACACTGTTGACGATCCAGGTTCCCAACTGGCTCGAGCGCACGAGGTCCGAATAGTTTTCGAGCGTATAGGGCGCGCGGAACACAGTGCCCAGGCCGTAGGACAGCTCCTCGTTGGGCTTGAGCGAGAGACCCAGCACCCAGAACAGCGGGATCAGCCAGCACAGGGACAGAACGATGACGAGCCAGTAAGTCAGGCGACTGAACAGCGGCTCGCGGTTCTTGGATACGGCCATCATCAAGCCTCCGCTCGCTGGCGGCTGGCCCAGAATTGAAGGCCTGCCGCGACCAGCATGATGAGGAACAGAATCTGCGATGCTGCGGCGGCATAGCCGGCCTGCCACTGCTGGAATCCCGCCTGGTAAATGAACATCACCATCGTGCGGGTGGTGTTGTTGGGTCCGCCGCCGGTCAGCAGGTTGATCTGGCCGAAGACCTGGAACTGCAGCACCACTTCGATCACCGCCACCAGCACGATCATCTTGGCGATGGAGGGGATGGTGATAGTGAAGAGAATGCGTGCGGGGCCGGCGGAATCGAGCTTGGCGGCCTCGTAGATGTCGTCCGGCACCTGCTGCAATGCGGCAAGGAACAG
This sequence comes from Shinella sp. WSD5-1, assembly GCF_963942435.1. Lineage (GTDB taxonomy): Bacteria > Pseudomonadota > Alphaproteobacteria > Rhizobiales > Rhizobiaceae > Shinella > Shinella yambaruensis. Next base: position 138,282 of record NZ_OZ012603.1, on the reverse strand, counting down.
CATCATGGGCAGGCCGATGGCCCACCAGACCGTCACCAGACCGACGGCGGCCAGCGCCCAGTCAGGATTGAGCAATACCGACACCGGCTCCAGGCCCATGGCGGCTGCGCCGGCGTCGATCATGCCGACATTGGGCAGGTAAACCGTCTTCCAGATCAACGTGACTACCGTCACCGACAGAACGTGCGGCCCGAAAAACAGCGCCCGCATGATGGCGGCGCCCCGGGTGGGCCGGTTGAGCGCCAAAGCGATCAGCAGGCCGATGATGACAAAGGGCGGCACCGTGAGCAGCACGAAGCGCAGGGTGTTGAAGATCGAGCCGATGAATATCGGATCGCTGAACAGGTCTTCGTAGTTCCACCAGCCGACGAACTCGGTCACGCCGCTCAGCAGGTCCTGATACTGGAAGCTCATGACCACGCCCATGACGAGCGGGTAGATCATCAGCCAGAGGTAGAGCATCACGAAGGGCGCAACGAAGAGCAGTCCGATCCATTGCCGGCGGGGGCGATTGTTGCTCCGGGTCGCGGCCCCTGCCCGCTCCGCCGTTTCTGCGATGACGGTCATCCGGGCTCTCCAGGATGATACGTCCTGCCCTCGGCATCGAAGGCGATGAGCTTGTGCGGCAGCGGCCGCAGGCCGACGCGGTCGCCCAGCCGTACCGTGCTTTCGCTATGATCCTGGTAGATCAGTGCCGTGCCATCGGCGAGGTGTGCATAGACGAGAGTACGGTCGCCCAATCTCTCCACCACGTCCACGTCGGCCTGGAGCGGTCCTGCGGCGTCGATTTCGACCTCGTCCGGGCGGAAGCCTATTTCGACCGGCATGGCGCCGCCCATCGCTTCCCGCGCGATCCGGGCCTCGACGCTCGTGCCATCGGCAAGTGCCGGCACGATCCATTCGCCGTCGCTGCCCACCCCGGTCACTGGAACGAAGTTCATTTGCGGCGTGCCGATGAAGGCGGCAACGAAGCGGGTTGCCGGTCGCCGATACACTTCGAGCGGCGCTCCCACCTGTTCGACCCGGCCGGCATGCATGACGACGATCCTGGTTGCCATGGTCATGGCTTCGATCTGATCGTGGGTGACGAAGATCATTGTGGCGCCGAGGCGCTGGTGCAGCTTGCTGATCTCGACCCGGGTACGAGCCCGCAGGCTGGCATCCAGATTCGACAGCGGCTCGTCGAACAGGAATACCTTCGGTGACTTGGTGATGGCCCGGCCGATGGCAACGCGCTGGCGTTGCCCGCCCGAGAGTTGGGCGGGCTTCCGGTCCAACAGCGACTCGATCTCGAGAATGCCAGCCGCAACACGGATGCGCTCGTCGATCACGTCTTTGGGTGTGCCGACATTCCTCAGCCCGTAGGCCAGATTGGCGCGCACCGACATGTGCGGATAGAGCGCGTAGGACTGGAACACCATGGCGATGCCGCGTTGCCCGGGCCGCAACTGGTCTATGCGCTGGTCATCTATGCGGATTTCGCCCTCTGTCATGGCCTCGAGGCCGGCAATCAAGCGCAGCAGGGTGGTCTTGCCGCAGCCGGAAGGCCCCAGCAGCACCGCGAACTCGCCGTCGGCTATCTCCACCGACACGTCATGCAGGACTTTGACCGCGCCGAAGTTCTTCGACAGACCACGCAATTCGACTCCCGCCACGGCGAATCCCTCGCTTTGACCGCTTCTTGATCGCGGTTGTTGACGTTTTCAACGTTGCAAACATGAGTGCATAGAATTTTCAACGTTGCAATAGTCAATGGCGGCAGTTTGGTTTATCCAGAAGAGACAGAAGCTGGACGTTGGCGGATCGACCACATGGCGCAGATGCGTGCAACCACCCTGAAGGACGTGGCTGAAGTGGCGGGGGTCTCCGCCCGGACCGTGTCCAATGTCGTCAATGGCTACATACACGTGGCCGAAGAGACCCGGCGCCGCGTGCAGGAGGCCTGCGACCGGCTCGGATACCGGCCCAATGTCATGGCGCGCAACCTTCGCTCCGGGCGATCCAAGGTCATCGCGCTGGTCGTGCCGGAAATCGGCTCGCCCTATTTCGGTGAGCTGGGCCAGTCCATTATCGAAGAGGCGCGCAGGCATGGCTATGTCGTGCTCATCGACCATACCGGGGGCGATGTGGAGCAGGAGAAGGATTTCCTGATCCGCAGTTCGGCCTCCAACCTGTTCGATGGTGTCATTCTGAGCCCCTCGCGCGTGAGCGACGCCGAGCTACGCAGTATCCTGAACGTGCCCTTCGTCCTGCTCGGACCGCGCCTGTTCGATCCCGGCTTCGACCATGTCTCGATCGACAATGTTGCGGCAGCGGCCGAAGCTACCGGCCATCTGCTGAAGCAGGGGCGCCGACGGGTTGCCGCCATTGGCGAGCAACGCTGGGGGGGCAGCGCCGCCCAAATTCGCACACTGGGCTATCGCAAGGCCCACGCGGAGATGGGGCTGGACGTCGTCGAGGACCTCATCATTTCGACGACGCATTTCCAGCGCGAAAACGGCGCTGCCGCCATGACGCACCTGATCGAATCGGGAAAGCGGCCGGACGCCGTATTCTGCTTCAACGACCTGCTGGCGCTTGGTGCCATCCGCGCCATTCATCAGCACAAGCTGCGCGTGCCCGAGGACATTGCCGTGGTCGGTTTCGACAATATCGACGAGGGGCGCTACTCGACGCCCTCGCTGACGACCATTGCGCCTGACCGGCACGTCATCGCCAGGCTGGCGGTGGAGCGGCTATTGGCCCGCATTGATGGAAAACCGGTGGATGAGCCACCACGCCTCATTGTTCCACACAGGCTGCTGGTACGCGAGAGCGCCTGAGCGCCTCAATCGTCAGCCGGGGAATAGACCAGCCGGAAGCCGACATGACTTGTGGTCGTATCGGGCGTGTTGCCGTGACGGGCAGCAATCCGATAGCGATAGCAATAGCTGCGGTGGCAGAGGAAGGAGCCCCCCTTCATCACGCGCTGTTCGGTGGCGGCGGCACCGGCATCACGCTGACGGCTGGCCTTTTTCAGCGACCGGACCCGCCAGCGGTCTGCCGACCATTCCCAGGTGTTGCCCGACATGTTGTAGAGCCCGTAGCCATTGGGCTCGAATGAGCGCGCGGGAGCGGTCCAGCGGTGTCCGTCAGCGGCGGTATTAGTGCCGGGAAAGCTGCCCTGCCAGATATTGCATGGCATGAAGTCCGTATCGTTCGGCTCCCGATCCCCCCACGGAAACATCGGGTCAGCCTGCCCGCCGCGTGCGGCATGTTCCCACTCTGCCTCGGTGGGCAGGCGCCCGCCGGCCCAGTGCGCGAAGGCGGAGGCATCGTTCCAGCTGACATGGATCACCGGATATTGTTCACGCCCGGAGAAGCTGCTGCCCTCCCCCTCGGGGCGATCCCATGTCGCCCCGTCGACGCGTCGCCACCACTCTGTCCCCACCGCGCCCTGGGTGATCGTTGCCTCGGGCAGCATGTCGAAGAAGACAAAGGACCAGCCGAATTTTTCGGCCTCGGTCACGTAGCCCGTGGCCGCTATGAAGGCCGCGAACCGCTCGTTCGTGACCGCGGTCACGTCCATGCGAAACGGTTTGACGCGCACGGCGCGCACAGGGGATTCGCCGTCACCGTCGTGAACGGGCCGCCGGGTTCCGACCTGTACCTGGCCGCCGGGGATATTGGCAGTTTCGGTAGCGACCGGCCTGGCCGCTGCCAGGATCGGGGCTAGAGCTTTGTCCGTTTGTTCGGGGATCGGGTCGCGGTGCGGCGCGCAGCAGCTATGGGTCATATTGCGACCTGCATATATTGATGGTGCTTCGATTTCATTCCAATTCCTAGATCGCAACCCGGCGTCCGGCTAGCCCTGTGTCGAAAGCAGGTGGAACCGGCACTGGGCCCTGGTTCGCCGGGATCAACCCGCCGAGGTTGCCGGTTCGCCCATGTTTCGACAAACCAGTGCAGATGGCCTATCAAATATCTGGGGCTTGTCGCAAACATTTTCGGAGCGCGCAATTATCCACTGAGCGTCCTCGTTTTCATGCTTTGTTAACCTTTTGTAGTCCGAAGAGGTGCGCGAGCAGATCGTTCTGATCATTTACGGTCCACACGCCGGAAAAGCCGAAGCCCTTCTTCAGCCAGAGCATGGCTTCGAAGCCTGCGATTGTCCGACGCGCCGTTTTGAAGGATTGGAAGCCGCCGATCTTGGGCATGTTCTTCTTAACCCGAAAATGGTCACTCTCGATGCGTTGTTGGAGATGCTTTGTGACGTAGTGCACGGGGTTGGGCTGAAGCAGACCATCATCTACCGATGCTTTAATCGCGGATGGGAAGGTATTCGCTCCATCCGTGCCGATCTTCTTAGGCGATAACAGGGGCTCGTCTTTGAGCATTTTGCGGAAGAACCTCTTTGCAGCATCCAGGTCGCGCCTGGCCGCCAGCAGGAAATCCATCGGGTTTCCATGCTTATCGATCGCCCGGTACAGATAGCGCCACTTGCCGCGGATCTTCACGTACGTTTCGTCGATCCGGATCGAACCACAATGCGGGCGTCGGAACTGGCGAAGCCGCTTCTCGATCATCGGCGCATAAGCCAAAACCCAGCGGTTGACAGTGCTGTGATCGACCTCGAAACCACGTTCCCGAAACATCTCCTCAAGGTCTCGATAGCTGAGCGGATAGCGCAGATACCAGGCCACCGCCTGCATGATGAGCCATGCCTCGAAATGCCGACCTTTGAAGTCGTCCTTTGATTGGCGCTTCAGCTTGTCGGCAATGGCATTCAGAATCATGGCTACGCTCCGCTACATTGGGAGCGGCAATTTCTCCGCTGGTGGTCAACAGGCCGTTAACCAAGAAAATTTGCGACAGGCCCTCCATGCCGGTGCGGGTCACCAGCCCCATGAAGCGATAGCTCTTGCCGTCGATATGGGCCATGCCCGCCATCGATTGGTTCTTGCCGGTCCAGTGCGTCGGCCAGGATTGGGTCAGCTCATCGGTATGCGACCAGACGCTCATGAAGGGGTCGTGGACGATGAGTGGCGTGGCCGGCGCACGGCCCGAACGGGGATCGGTCATTTTTGGAATCTCGCTGGGTTACCAGGGGGCGCGGCGCAGCGGCAGCGGGTCGACGGTGAAGGCCATCCGGTCGCAAAGACGCTGCAACAGGTCGCATTTCTCCGCCAGGCGGTTTGGATCGTCCCACAGGTTTGTGGTCTCGTCGGGGTCTGCATTCAGATCGTAAAGCTCACCGCGCCGGTCGCCGTGGCTAACCACCAGCTTCATCGTCCCGGTGCGCAGCATGGTCGCGAATGGCAGATGCGGCTCTTTATGCCAGGGCATGGCGTTGTAATATTCGCAGTAGACATCCGCGACGCCGGTTTGCGTCTCGGTGCCCGACAGCAGCGGCCAGAGCGAGCGGCCCTGCATGCCCGGCCAGATATCGAGCCCCGCCGCCTCGAGCAGGGTCGGCGCGATATCGGTCAGTTCGACCAGCCCGTCGATTCGGCGGGCCGGAATATGGCCCGGCCACGAGATCGCCAGGGGAACATGGACGCTGGGCTCGTAGAAGAACGGCCCCTTGAGATAGACGCCATGATCGCCCAGCAGCTCGCCGTGGTCGGACATGAAGATGACGATGGTATTGTCGAGCTGACCGGTATCGCGCAGGGCGTCGAGCATGCGGCCGACCTGGTCATCGATCAAGTCGCACATGGCGAAATAAGCCGCGCGCACCAGCCTGTGGTCATGATCGGTCATCTCGTCGTAGGGCATGCCGGCATTGCCGCCATAGGCTCCCTGGTGGTCGATCTTCTGGAAGGCAGGTTTTTCTTCCAGCTCTCCCGGCCGGTAGTTCGGCAACTCGATCTCGTCGAGCCGGTCGAGGTAGCGATCGAGATACTCGGCGGGCGGATCGAAGGGGTGATGAGGGTCGAAGAAGTTGACCGAGAACAGCCAGGGCCGGTCGTTCGCCTCATGCGCCTTGACGAAATTGATGGCCTTGTCGGCGCACCAGGTGGTCTGGTGGTTCTTTGTCTCGGGCCCCGCCTTCACATATCTGGAGCCCCGATAGGGGTCAGCCCGGTATTCGGCGCCGCGCTCGAGCAGCCATAGATTGTATTCGTTGAGTGGCCAGTTCTGCGCGCTGCCGTAGTCATTAAGTACCATCCGACAACCCGGATGATGCGACCAGTGAAAGGCGGCATAGCCATCATTGATGCGCGGTTCGATGACCGGCGCCACGCTCGGATTGGCCGCCGAGATATGGAGCTTGCCCGATAGACCGCAGGTATAGCCATTCTCGGCGAGCAGCCGCGTCACCAGCATTTCGTCGGCCGGCATGTCCTGCCCGTTCTGGCGCGTCCGGGTCGTACGCGGATAGCGGCCGGTGAGAAAGCTCGCGCGACTGGGCGTGCAGACCGGCGACTGGCAATAGGCCCCGGAGAACCAGGCTGCCTCGCCGAAGAGCTTGTCGAGCACCGGAGTTCGCACATGGCGATTGCCGGTAATGCCAAGCGTGTCCCAGCGCTGCTGGTCAGTGCATATCCACAAGATGTTGGGTTTGGTCATGATAACCCCAGTCGCGCAATTTCTCGAAATCGTCATCTTGTTCTCCTCCCACGCCATTCCTCGAATGGCACCGACATCGGACATATCCCGTCGCCAGGATCGTCCCTGCGCTCCTCCAGCACGTGGTAATGCTATTAGTTATTTATAACCACTGTCAAGCACAGGTCAGTTTTCTATAACCGGCGCTTCGGGGCAGTTTCCTTCCACAAAATCCTGCGATATGTCCTTCTGGCGGAGAGGGTGATGAACAGACGCAAGACGGAAAAAGCCAGCACGAGACCAACCATGGTCGACGTGGCCAAGCTTGCCGGAGTCAGCCAGGCCACCGTCTCGATGGTGCTCAACGAAACCGGCGGCACGCGGGTCACCGAAAAGACGCGCGGTCTCGTCCGCGAGGCGGCCGAAACGCTGGGTTATCGCGTCTGGATGCGCGCGCCGGTCGGTCAGGGCGGCATCCAGGCCATCGGCTTTATCATCGACGACAGCACGTCCAACCCCATCACCAACAAGGCGATCGAATCGGCACGGCAGCTGGCTTGGGAAAATGGCGCCGTGCTTGTCGTCCTGCCGACCCAGAACGACGAGCGCCTGCGCGCCGCGGCGCTCGAACTGCTGTTCGCACATCGGGTGGTGGGCGTGGTGTTCGCGGCCTTCTTCACGCGCCAGTATACCCTGCCGCAGAAACTGATACCAACGGCTCTGACGTCTGACTCGCGGGGGATTCCCAAACTGTTGAGTTGCTGATTCGATGTCGGCGAAGGAAATTCGCCCATGCCCGGATCGGTTCGACTGCGACAGGACTATACCCCTTCTCAACTCCGGCGGCTGGCGTCACGGAGCAAGGACGCCAACCAGAGCCGACGACTTCTGTCACTAGCAGCCGTGCTTGACGGCATGAGCCGCGCCGACGCCGCCCGGATCGGCGGCATGGACCGCCAGACGCTTCGGGACTGGGTTCATCGGTTCAACGAAGCCGGCCCCGATGGCCTTTTCGACCACTGGTCACCCGGTCCGTCATCGCGGCTGTCGGAAGAGCAGAAGGTCGAACTCGCCGAGATCGTCGAGACCGGTCCCGACCCGGATGTAGACGGCGTTGTTCGCTGGCGCCGAGTAGATCTTCAGCGCGTCATTAGGGAGCGGTTCGGTATCGAGTATCACGAGCGCCATGTCGGCACGCTTCTCAAGAAACTCGGCTTCTCCCACATGAGCGCACGCCCGCTGCATCCTGGTCAGGACGCCGCGACGGTGGCGGCGTTTAAAAAAACTGGCCGCGGGCGCTGACCGCCCATATCTGCCATCTCCCCAAGGGCAAGCCGATCGAAATCTGGTTCCAGGACGAGGCCCGGATCGGGCAGAAAAATGGGATCGCCCGGCTTTGGGCAAGGCGTGGAACCCGCCCACGGCAACCGGCAGATCAGCGCTACCAGAACGCCTATCTGTTCGGCGCTATCTGCCCGGCAAAGGGAAAGGGCGCCGGGCTGGCGCTGCCCTTTGCCGACACCTTCGCCATGCAACTCCACATCGACGAGATCAGCCGGCATGTTCAGCGCGGCGCTCATGCCGTTCTGCTGCTCGACCGCGCCGGCTGGCACACCACGGGCAAACTCGTCGTCCCGAAGAACATGACGCTGATCTTCCTGCCCTCGCGCTCTCCCGAACTGAACCCGGTCGAGAACATCTGGCAATACCTCAGGCAGAACTGGCTCTCCAACCGCGTCTTCGATACCTACGACGCCATCATCGACGCGTCATGCCAAGCCTGGAACAACCTCATCGATCAGCCCGAAACAATCATGTCCATCGGAATGCGCGACTGGGCCCACATCGGTCAATCATGACAGCCGTTGGTATGAGCTCGGTTCCCGTCGTGCTCATCAACTGCCACACTAAAGGCGACATTGCTCCGGCCATCCTGCCGGCGCATGCGCTGGGCGCCGAAACGGCCGTGCGCCACCTGACGGCCTCCGGCCACCGGCGCATTGCCTTCATTAACGGCGAAGGCTGGATGGAAGCTAGCAAGGACCGTCTGCGCGGCTACAAGCGCGGCCTCAAGACCGCCGACATAGCGTTCGACGCCAAACTCGTCCGATCAGGCAACTGGACGCTTTCAGGCGGCCACGATTGCACCCGCGAACTGCTCGCTCTGCCCGAGCCACCCACGGCGATCTTCTGTGCCAGCGACGAGATGGCCATCGGCTGCTACGAGGCCACAAAGGAAGCTGGGCTATCGATTCCGCGCGACCTCTCGGTCATCGGCTTCGACGATGCATCCTCATCCCGTCATCTGGAGCCTCCGCTCACCACAATCCGCGTTCCGCACGAAGATATGGGAAGACGTGCGATTACGCACATCTACGCTAAGCGCGAAGCGCAAAAACTAGGCATCATAGCAGGCAAACTCCAGATTGATTGCCCGCTTGTGGAGCGCAAGTCCGTCGGCCTTCCGCGCCCGCACCGAATTTTGAAGTTAGTCTGAACTAGCCATCCCGTCGCTCGCGTACAAAAGACCGGTATCGGCGCGCGGCCCCCCCATCGCGTTGCCGCCTTAACCGGTGGCGCCGGCAAAAGCGCAATGGCCTAGCCATAGTCGAGCGCGCCGACCTCGTCATGCGGCACCACATGCTAATTCCAGTTAGGACGACGTCGTAGTCTGCGTCGCCCATTGACCAAGTGCTGGCGCGTCGTGAGGCGGGCGCCGCGGTGGACGAGACCGATCATTCCATTCTCATGCGGCCGACCGATTGCCGTTAGCAGGGCCGCACATGTTGGTGGCCGCCGCTGAGGCACTGTGGGTTCCCCAACAAATATTATGCGAATCCGGCCCAACTTCCCGTGCATGAGTGCCGTCACGCTTCCATTGCATTGGCAAAATCTCGCGTCTGTGCAACGCTGGGTGCATGGAATTCAGTGATTTTATAGTCTACGTCGATGAGAGCGGCGACCACGGGCTTGTCAGCATAAATCCGCAGAATCCGGTGTTTGTGCTCACCTTCTGCATCTTCGAGAAAGAGGCCTACCGGACAGCAATGGTACCGCTTGTGCAGGCACTCAAGTTCGAGTTTTGGGGCCATGACGGCGTTGTTCTACATAGCCGCGAGATCCGGAAGTCGTCCGGTGACTTTTCCATCTTGCTCAATCAGACCGTGCGCGACCGCTTCATGGCAACTGTGAATTATGTCGTCGAACAGGCGCCGGTCACGCTCATAGCGGCTGCAATTGATAAGCAACGTCATGTGCAGAAGTACCATGATCCCGACAATCCATACAAAATTGCGCTAACTTTCTGCATGGAGCGCCTGCAGCGGTTCTTGGCCGAACGAGGGCAAGATCACCGCAAGACCTGGATACTGGTCGAACAGCGAGGCCGGAAAGAGGACGATGACCTAGAGCTCGAGTTCAGGCGTATTGCCGCTGGCGGCAACCAGGTTGGACCCATGCCAAACCTCGACATCCGCTTCATGGACAAGAAGCATAATTCAGCGGGGCTGCAGATGGCCGACCTTTTGGCCTACCCGGTCGCCCGGCACATAATAGCTCCTGACCAGCCAAACCGGGCCTACGATCTTGCAGAACCCAAGTTCCGTCGGAGTGCGGCTGGGAAAATACGCGGCTACGGGCTGAAAATATTCCCGTGAGAAAAGCGAAGGGCCCCGAGGTATTCCCCGAGGCCCGACGCCGAACGAGCATTCCCGTTCCATTTGTTTACAAAATGGGTCCAGCTAGGTGGACTGTCAACCCACTGCTGAGGCAAATATAGCGTCCAATGCCTGTCGCTGGCCCCTCTTCCGTCCGCAATGCGCCCCCATTCCTGCCGTTCAACGCCCCTCGACCAATCCCCAAAGCAGACATTCGCCAGCAACATCCTGGCATTGAGTGACGTCAATCCGACCGGTCCGGCGCCCCTATTCGCCATTCGGGGTCAGACCCGTCTCTCCATGACACTACGGCCCTGTGGGCGTAGTGCGCCGTGCGCTTGTTTAGGGCAGCGACGGTCGCCGAACCAGCACTGACGTAACGGACCGGCTTTTCGAAGGGTGTTCTTGGGTAATGCAAGATAATTGTATGCTGCGGCGAAAGCGGCATCACCACCTCGATGCCCGGATTCGCTAGAGAACTCTTGTGAGTTAAGAATCTCTCCCTAGGCACAGTTGGATCGAACCAAGTTACCGGACTGTCTGAAGTAATGAAGTCGGGCTCAACGGAGCACATAATAGTCATCGTCACTTCACTTAGCATGGTCAGACCATCCATCATGGCTCCCGGTAACAAAAACTGCATAGGCGACGCCACCGCTTTTCGAATGCTGTTTAGCTGCGCCTCGGAATTTGCGGATATACCTAGAGCAACGGCCTTTTTCTCAGCCGCGTCCAAGGTCTGCTGCCAAAGCGTCCGTTGGATCTCTCTCGCTTCAAGCGTACGCCCGTGCATCGCTGCGATGAAGGCGATCAACTGCCATTGCCGAAGCCGAGGCAACTGGCGGTGGCTGGCTACGAAGTCTGTGACGAGTGTCTTCAGGCCCTGCTCAAGTTTCGACAGTTCAAACTCTATCCGCAGATCCCGGGAACCGTCCGGCCCGAGGATCGTGTAGATGTCGGTCTCGGTGAAGAGGTTTTGGGGTGCTCGCTTGCGGCCGACGCCGCCACTGGGATCAAAGGTCCACACAAAGGGCTGCATTCCAGCAGGCGTATGCGGATCACACCAGGCGGAAAGGTAGCTCCTTGGGATATAGTGCTGCGATTTGTGGCTACCGGACTTAGGCACGGGCCGTCACCATGACTTCTCCTCATAAGGGCGCTGTCTATGGCATGTGAAAGGCTAAACAGCCTAGACGACATTCGCGCATTCGCTCACTCCAGCTTCAGTCGCTCCCACTCGCCAATCAACGTCCTGTACTTTTCATGAAAAACTGCCTCCTCGTTGCCCTGCAACGGCGTCATTTGCGGAGAGAAGAAAGTACGACGCAGTGCATCGATAACACGCATGTCAGCGGAGTTCTGCTTCAGTTAGGACTTGTTGCATTGCCCAGAGCCCTAGCCTCCCTCCTTCTTCCGAGAGCGGCGGCTCTTCACTGAAGTATGGGTATACCACACGTGTATATTCCCCCCGGACGCGCGCATGGAGTGCATCCCTTATCCGAACTGTGGCTCCCAAAGTTTCGATACGCAGGTTGCCGTGCATGCTTATAGGAACGATCTCCACGGGCTCGTTTGACCAGCGCAGCTTTGCGCTAAGCAGTTCGAGAATTCCATTGGTCAGTAGCGGATAAAGTCGTTTGAAATTCCTGTTCGATCGGATGCGATCTTGGGTCAGCTGCGCTAGGTCGCCTCGGCCAGAGATGTGCATCTTAACGTCTGACCAAAAGGGTAGGTAGAAGTCGCCGCCTCGACTTCTAGTGCCGCCGGCTTCCTTTTTACGATCAAGTCGAATGTCCTCTTTCAAAATGGATCGACGCAGTGAATTGGGCGCATAGAATAACTGAAGGGCCTTTCGGAGAGGAATATCTAGAACAGACATAGGTGCCCCCTCTTGGATCGTAGGACAACAATCTCCTCAGCGCCCTGTCGGCACAATGGGCAAAAACAACGTTTTCACTATATTAAGTGCCATAGCGCCCAACTACTTTATCCAACCAGGACCGCGACCGGCCCTTGACCGTTCGTCTCGCTGCTTTGATCGATGCAGACAACGCCTCAACTCGGATTGCCCATGGCTAGTTCGAAGAGATAGCCAAGATCGGCGAGGCGAGCGTCCGCCGCAAATATGTGTTGGCAATCGCCGCAAAACGCCTGGGGGCGCGAGCGGGCATCCCATAGTGGGCACTTCAACCTCGCTCAGTCCACCCCAAGGGCTCACCCAAGCAAGGGAGCAGGGGTTTCCCAGGCTCCACCGTTGCCGCAGAGCGTATCTTGGTCCACATCTCGATCGCGGCACCAATTCCTGGTCTGCGCCAGGCAAAGGAGCGCCTATGACGATCAAGCAGACCTTCTTCAATCTGGCTGACTTGCCGAAGCTCGCGGCGCGCACCTGGACCCCCTTGCGGAGGGTGACGGAGTCGACGCTTAACGATCTCCCGCCTCGGGTCATCTCTGTAGCCGAATTCCACGGGACAGCGACCGCCGCGGTTCATTCCGCCAAGTCCGCTGATGTAGACACGATGGGATGGAACGATGTCGGGCTGAACCCCCATCGGGCAGGTATGGAATCATGGGGCTACCAGTCATCGGATGTGTTCCGTGGCTGGGGAGACACCGAACTTGGCATCAACCTGGTCATTGCCCAGCACCTCGAGGAGCCGAGCAAGGAGATTTGGCATCTGCATCCTGATCTGGTTGTGGCGCTCCGGCTTATCCAGGAAGGCGATCGCTGGTACCGGCCCGAAGAAGGGTGGCCGGAGGTCGTACGGCTGGCCCGAGGCGATAATGGGGAGCCGGTTTCCATCGAGATCAAAACTGAATTCCTCAACGACTATCTAGCAGCACGGGGGATGCGTCTCTTTTGCTCGAGCTATGCCGAGCGGACGGCAGTGACTGAGAAGGATCCCGGCTACGGCTGGTCTCGCAAGCCAATCAACGTGGCTGAGGGGCGAGATCTGCTCGAATACACTACCACCTCGGCAGGTTGGCCCAATCCTCGCGGATCGTTCTTCACCAGAGGCGCCATATGGCGAACTGAATGGCTGGAGCCGGGAACATTCAGCCCTCGTGTCCGCGGTGATAAGCCAGCCGATGAGGTTTCTTTCGTGACCAAGCCGGATGGTACCCGGGTGGCCGCTGCGCGGCTGCATGGAGACATCGGTTGGCTTTACTTTGACCCGGGGATCATCAATGCCTTGCTTCGGCATCGTGGTGGTCGGCTTCATTGGGCGTCGCGAGATACTGGTGGTGTGGGTGCGACCTCAGACACCGTCCATTTCGGTGTCAACGACCTTGGTCTGATCACCGTTTTCGCCAAGGACATCGGCATGCTCAAGCCATGGGAACAGCGAATTTGGGCCGCCCACAACGTCACCCCGGATGGCGGTGTGTCCAAGGAGCTTTTTGAGGCGCAGATGATGGTCCAGCCGGCCTCGACCAAGGCGCCAGAAGCCCTTATTGAAAAGGCCGTCGATAGTGTCGCTTCGAGCTTCCGCGAGCGGTATGGTCAGCAGCTGCTTCGTGAGAATGCCCAGGTGCCGGACTTGTTCACGCGAGCCCATCGGTTCCGAAGTGCGGAGACGGAAGGTTTGCTGGAACTTTCCAAGCAATTGACCCAGCTCTTCACCGAACGGGTTGATGTTGATGTGGTGCTGGCGCAATGCCCCCCATTGGCCAAGGGCGAGAAGAAGCCAGGGTCATTAAAGGCCATTGAGCGCTTGTTGGGTACCGTCCTAACCGAGGAACAGGCCAGGAAGATGATGGGGCCGCTGTTTGGTATGATTGACCTTCGCAATGCCGGTTCGCACCTCGGTTCGACCCTGGTGCAAAGTGGCCTTGAGCGCCTTGGCGTCGATGGCAGGAACCCACAAGCCGTGCAAGGTCTGCAGTTGCTGGAGAGCGTGGTCAATGCGCTGCTTGAAATAGACGCGGCGATTGCCGTTCCAAAGCCGCCAGCCTCCTAAGACCTAGGGAGAATGCCCAGGGCGCGCGGTGTTTCACATGCTTTTTCGTGTATGCGATAACCCAACTACCCGGCTCTCTGTATCGACCCTGGCTAGTCAAAGCGCTAGTCCGCTTCGGAATTGCCGCACCAAACTATCCGGCCCGAACGCAGCCAGAAATGCGACTTGCATCCGGTATTCCGCCAGACGGATGGACGCAAAGTCGGCCGACCCTTGGCATCTACGGCGATGTCCCATCGTGGCTTCCCGGCATCGACCACAAGCATTTCGATCATGGCGCCGCAGCGGCATGGGCACATCATGCCCACACTCCATGGCTCGCCATCATCGATAGCAAGCACCAAGTCCCTGGACGGCATCGCGGAGGGCAACTCGTCTCCCACGACAGTTTGAAGTCGACGCGCGGGGCCGAACCGATCCCACAGACGATGAAACCAGCGGGGCAGGCTCATCACTTTCTGCCCTTTGGCTTGCCGAGCGCGGGAATGCCCAGCAGCGGCTCTTCTGCGCCTCGGGCTAGCTCCGTGTCGGGGTCTCGATCGAATTCGCTCTCCGGGGTGTATTCCTCCTCGGCTGCCGCCAGGCTGAACGTGGTCCGGGCATAAAGCTCATTCGCATCGTGCCTGAAGGGAAAGGTACGAGCGATGAGCTCCATCACGACGGCCGAACTTGCCCGCATATTGAGCGAGATAACGGAAGGGGCCTGTTCGGTCAGCCCCTTGATGTAGCCGGCTTCTTGCTCTTCTTTGAATGCGCCTGGGTTCGCCTTATGCAGCCATTCCGCGCGGAGGCTCTCGGGAGTGAATACGCGCCGGTCAGCAAGAGTAGAACCCCCAGGCTGGACGTAGTCGATCCGGCCACAAACGTCGGCTATTGCTACTCCGTCGTTCCCCACCTTCCGCGTCGGAATGACAACGCCCACGTCGAACAAGGGGATAAGAAAGGCAGACGCGATCAGGTCAACAATCTGCCTTGCCTCGTGGGTGTCGACGCAACTGAAGATGACGTCGCATTGACTGACCGCGAGAATTGCCTCGCGGGAGCCGATGCTCTCAGCAATGGCAGTCGCAACGTCCGGACCGCGATATCCAGCATTGCCGGCAAATATGAGCATGGCGGCTTGATAGGTGAGGTAACCCATTGAGCATTATCGATTTGCGTTGTAGGGCCGCTAAGCTAAACTGGCTCAGTCGCGGCCTAAGTCTGCGCGTCGGGGAAAAACGTGACCGTAAGTACAACAGAACTTTCAGCGCTGACGCGCCTGTTCTCTTCGGCCGTGTTCCAGCAACTGGCCCGGAAGGGGCGCTCTGCGCTGTTTGGACGTCTACTCGGCGAGACCCGCCTCGCCGAGCTGTGCGCGAAAGAAGCCACAGTCGGGGATGCCTTTGAGGCCGCTTTCTCGATTCTCAGGGTCGCCGGACTACGCGATGAATATATCTATCGGTCAGCGCTGACCCACAAGATACTGATGGGCAAACACTCCTTGCGCACCGCCTCAATGCTAAACGAATTTCGCGCCGGATCGTGCAAAGCCGATCTTGTCATTCTCAACGGAACCTCGACGGTCTACGAGATCAAATCCGAGCGAGACTCCCTCGCGCGTCTGATCAACCAAGTGGAAAACTACAAACGCGTATTCGCATCTGTGAACGTTGTAGTCAGCGAGCGCCATGTGGACGGCGTCCGACTGATCCTTCCGGAGGATGTCGGTATCCTGTGCTTGTCGCATCGCTACCGCATCGCGACCGTGCGTGACGCAGTAGATTGTCCCGAGCGAATTTGCCCGGCTACGGTGTTCGAATCGCTTCGTTCAGCAGAAGCTGCGAGTATCCTGAAAGCGCTTAGCATTGCCGTTCCTGATGTTCCCAATACACAGCGCCACGCCGCCATGCGGGCGCTATTCGCGCATCTGGACCCCGTCGCGGTTCACCGCGAAGTGGTGCGGACCTTAAAACGCACCCGCGATCTGGCGCCACTAGCTTACCTCGTCGACCGGCTCCCGCGCTCGCTCCACGCTGCCGCTCTTTCAATTCCGGTGCGCCGTGCAGACCATGCCCATGTGGTAGAAGCGATCTCTACGCCGCTGGGCGAGTCGATGGCCTGGGCCTAACGCATGTATCACCCCTATTTTCGTGGCAAGCAGTTCGAGCTGATCGCCATTCGCGAAACCGCAGCACTGATGGCTGGATCGGGGTTCGTGCCCATCATTGAGCCGGTGCGGGAGGCGCTCAAGGGATTAGAGAGAACCCTGACGGCGATCTGCGACGCCGGCGGCGAGGCGATCGTGATCATTAATCCAGCCTATGGCGATCATGCTGAGGACGGCGTGAGCATCTCGACCCTTCTGGGAAATGGATTTCTAAATAAAGACGGCATTAGCGCCGGCATCTTGCTCACCAACGACATGAATATCGATGACGCGATGGCCTGTCACACCAAGCACCAGGCACATCGTCCTGTATTCATCCATGCCGGTTTCACCGAAGCGAAGGCGCTAGCAGAAGCGCTCGGGAATGACCTCTCTGAGACTCGACACGTCTTCTTCGAAAAGCACTGCCACAAGCTCTACCGGAAACACCTGAAAGGCAGCAAAACCCGTATCCTTCTTCGTGACGGGTTCGAACGGCGGCGCAACGCCGATCATCCAGCAGTCGAATTGTTTTCAGACCTCCACCTCACATTCGAGGAGGAAGACATGGACGGGTTCGGCGACTTCCTAATCGTTGGCGACGACTATGTTGAAGGTGGCGGCCCCGCGTACGCTGTCGCGATCCACCTGACGTTCCTCGACCCCGACAAGGACGAGGTGATGTACATCTATCATTTCGTATCAACGACAAAGGACACGCCGACTGATCCGGGCGGTAAGTTTGCCCAAGCGCTGGCAAAACTGATCGCTAAGCTGGATTCCGGAACCTCCAGACTGTTTGCTAGCACAGCCATCGCCGAATTTCGGGAGTTGCATGAAAAAGGCCACTTCCCGGGGCTCGGGCAGGTCAAGAAGCTTTCGATGCGCCATCATATCGAGACGCTCGCAGACTTTTTTTCCGAGTAGCGGGCAATCACATGCCGAAGTTCTGTTGCCCCGAATGCTTCGACGACCGTGGCCTTCGCCGCGACATCATCCCCTCGCTCAGCCATGGAATGGGGGACTGTGACTTCTGCGGGTCGACAGCCGTTATCCTGGTTGAACCACGTGCCCTCGCTGACATCTTCGAGTTGTTAATCGGGATCTACGAAGCAGATTCCGCGGGCAAAACCTTAGTTGAATGGATGAAAGATGACTGGCAGCTGTTCAGCCATGCCGCAATGGACGTTGCGCATTCGAAGGAGCTACTCGCTGAGATTCTCGATGACGGCGACATCGTCCGCAAGCCGTTCGCGCCGTCGTCCGCCTATGACAGCAAAGCTCTCGCGCAATGGGAAAATCTGCGCGATGAACTGATGTGGAAGAACCGGTACTTCCTGGACGAGGTCCTGGACGCGGATCGGCTGCGGGAGTTGCTTGGCCATTTGCCGACGGATGACATGCCTGCGAAGTGGTACCGGGCGCGTATCCTGTCCGACGACACAGTTTATCTTATTGGAGAAATGGGTGCTCCGCCAAAGCGGCTTGCATCACACGGGCGCGCGAACCCGCCCGGCATTCCATATTTGTATCTCGGTTCAATTCCAGAGACCGCGGCCGCGGAAGTCCGGCCTCATACCGGCGAGGTGGCGTGCGTCGCCGAGTTCACAATTCCTATGCCGCTGCGCGCGGTGGATTTGCGTAACCCGCGCAAGCTGGTGTCGCCCTTCCTTTTGGCCGATGCGAGCGCGATCGGTCAGCTGCGGGCGGACATTGCGTTTCTGGAGCGGCTTGGGGATGAGTTGACACGCCCTGTGCTGCCTCGTGGGGCCGCAATCGATTACATTCCCAGCCAGTATCTCTGTGAGTTCATCAAGAAGAACGGCTATGACGGCGTCGTTTACCGCAGCTCGGTCAGCGACGGGATGAACTTAGCGCTATTTGATCCCGCGAAGGCGATCGGCGGCGCAGTCTCAAAGTTTAACATCACGAAGGTCACGGTCCAGGTTGACCCCGCCTGATCGCCGCGATGAGCGCCAACTCGGCTGTTTCCAACTTTCCTTATGGGACGTGGGATATGCGCGTCATGCCATAGTGCTGTCGTTGCGATCCGGAGCGCTATCTCGATATTTCGATTGATGAAATATAAAGTCTAAGTTGCGGTGCGGCGAAGATGGCGGGTGGTTGAGCGCTTCCGAGCATCCA
Organism: Shinella sp. WSD5-1; assembly: GCF_963942435.1. Lineage (GTDB taxonomy): Bacteria > Pseudomonadota > Alphaproteobacteria > Rhizobiales > Rhizobiaceae > Shinella > Shinella yambaruensis. The sequence goes on along the minus strand of NZ_OZ012603.1, from coordinate 119,860 downwards.
TACAACCGTGGCACTGACACTCCCAAAATCCTATGCCTCGTCAGCGGAGCGGTCACTGCCAATCGGAACGTCGCCGTGCTGGCCATGGTCGCTGGAGAGAAGACCAGCATCTTGGAGCGCCTCAATTTCGGGAAGATCACGAAGCGTAGCTAGCCCAAAATGCTCCAAAAACCCCTTGGTTGTCACATAAGTGAACGGCGCCCCGGCCGTCGGGCTGCGGGGTCCCGCGGTGATCATGTTCTTGTCCCGCAACGCCCCGATGACGTCGCGCGACACCTCCCGCCCCAGGATTTCCGACACCCCTGCTCGCGTGACTGGCTGGTGATAGGCGATCGACACCAACACCATGGCCTCGTTCTGAGTCAGATCGATCGCCCGGTCCGGCACCGCAGCAGACGTGGCGATGGCATCGGCATAGGCCGTTCGGGTGCGGAACGCCCAGCCCCCAGCGACACTGACCAGGTCGTAGGGTTTGCCCCGCAGGCTTTCACGGATGTCGTCAATGAGCAGGTCGATGCTGGCGTCACGACCGATCACCCGCGCCAGGACCTCGCGCTCCACCGGCTTGGGCGCCGCGAACAGTACGGCTTCGATGCGGTTCATCCATTCGCGCCAGCGTAGGTCAGCCGGCATATCGACCAGTTCGGAATCGAAGATCGGCGGTTCGGCATCTGTCCTTTTGCGCCTGGCCATCCCGTTGCCCTGCCTCACAAACCGTAGAGCCGGAACGTCGGCCGGCCACTGAGTTCGCGCACTCCCCCCAACTCTCCCAAGCGATCGAATAGCCGCCGAGCCCCGCGCGCCGACAGTCTTGGGCTGGACCAGGAGCCCGGCACCGCGTCATCGGACAGTAGCAGTTTGATGACGTCGCCAGCACCTTTAGCGCGCAACTTTGGCGCCGCCGAAGCCAGTATTGCCGCCCGCTGCCCCAGCTCTGACCCGAGATCGCAGGCTTCTGCCGCCGCCGTGGCGTAGGCCCAAAACACCGCCTTGCCCCAACCTTCTCCTCCCGGCCGGATGCGTTTGCGGTGTTCGCCCGATTTAAAGGTCGGCGAAGCCACCTGCCCCATCAGCAGGGGCACCGGAACAGGCCATCTGAACTTCTGGGCGAGGACCATGTCAGCAAGCCAAAAGGCCAACAATTCGGCATCGGGCCGGGCCCGGTAGACGGCAGCGGCAATCTCGGCCGCCAAGGCTGGAGCCGGCCGCGACGACGCCGTCAGGTCTTCGGCATTGGCGACAACCTCGGCAAGAACGTCATCCCACTGCAGAGCAAAATGCTGTTCGACCACCGGGCGTACCAACTCTGCGTCGCAACTGGTGGTCCGGCTGGCCAAGCGGCGCCAGGCCATCAGCAGGTGCCCGGCTGGCCCAGGATCATCGCCCTTGCCGCGCAGAAAATGGGTATCGCGCAACGCGGATTCGTCCTCGCGCCGACCGGTCAAGTTCACCGCCGCGCTAGCACTATGCAGGGCCAGTCGCTGGCGCCAGGCACCGGCCCAAGGACAACTCTGCCGCACTAAACTATCCAACGAATTCAACGCTGCACCCGCCATGTAAGCACCGTCGACATCGTAAGAAATCTCGCCGCGCGAGCGCGCCCAGGCCGGCACCTTCGGCACTGGTGGCAGATCGATCTCGAGCAAATCAGCAGCGATTTTCATGCAAACAGAGTAACACGCAGCGGCGCTTTTTGCTACCGATTTGGTTGTAAACCGCCCTACCTGTCGGCATCTCAGAACGAATGATAATCTTGCATTATCGTTTATTATTGTCTTTATTAAAGAAATAGCGTCTGTCGGCTTTCCAGGATCGGTGGATTCGCCGGAAAACCAAGGCTTTTGGGCCGATTCTCAACCAGGATTGGTGGATTTTTCTGCCCTGATTGAGTGGACTGCGGTCATCCCAAGCTGCCGTCACAAAGTCCCGCCTCTCAGTTCTCAGCGTCGAAGATAGCATACAGCGACAGCGCGAGCTTGATCTCCTTCAAAACAGCCAGTTTTGCTGCGATTCCGCCACAGAAGCCTTCCTGGGCGACTTTTGGACCTGCGACGAACCGACGCCGCCCTCAGGTTCGATTTCGCGCTGTGCGGCCCTTTATTTAGATCATAAAACACGCTTGCAAAGGACCGTTTTCTGGCACATTGCTTATTTGTACAAGCCGCCCCAAAAACCCCAGAAAAATCCGATGGCGAAAGCTGCAAACCTCACTCCCCCTCCCCTGCCGCAAAGGCTGATCGGATACGCCCGCGTTTCGACTGACGATCAACTCAATGACGCGCAGGTCGACGACCTAAGGGCGGCCGGCTGCCACCGTATCCACCAGGAGCACGGATCCGGTGCGTCGCGCGCAAGGCCCGTGCTGACAAAACTGCTCAAGGACCTTGGCGCCGGCGACGTTCTCGTCGTCGTGCGCCTGGACCGCCTTGCCCGATCGGTCAGCCATTTGCTCGATGTCATCGAAGACCTCGAAAAGCGCGGTGTGCATTTCCGCTCGTTGCGTGACCCGATTGATACCTCGACGCCACAGGGGATGTTTTCCTTAGCAGTGCTTGGCGCCGTTGCTCAGCTCGAGCGGGCCCTGATCGCCGAACGAACGAAATCCGGAATGAAGGCCGCCAAGGCGCGCGGCCGGCTTGCTGGCAATCCCGGCCTTCGGGAACGCCGCCCTGAGGCGATCCGCGCGGTTTCTGCGGCGCGCGAGCGCGCCTACCTCGACGAGTTGATTGCATCGGCACAGACATGGCTGCCGACCGTACGGCAACTTAGACCTCAGCACAGCTGGGACAACGTCGTGCGTATCCTCAATCGTCGCGGTCATGACTGGACCATCGAGCGGCTGCGGCGAGCGGTTCATCGCTTGGTTCGTGAGAAGCTTGCCAAGCCGGAACTGCTGGCTCGCTCTCCTCGTCGCGCGCCCGAGGACCATTTGATGAAGCTCGTCGCCGCAATCACGATCGCCGATCCGGATCTTTCGCTTCGCGACATCGCCGCCCAACTGGATCAGATGCACGAGCGACCGCCCCGCGGCGGCCGGAAATGGCAGCCGTCCTCCGTCAGGAACTTGCTGGAGGAAGCACGCCGCTTTGGACTGGTGCGCTCTTAAGCGCCTCGCTCATGAGACGCCAAACATGCCTGTCGCGCGACCGACCCTTCATTTGGGCAACTTCTTTCCATTCACCGCTGGCGAGAATTTTTTCGGCCAGCCGACGGTACTCCGCATCCGACCGCAGTTGGAGCTTTACGGAAGAAATTTTCGTCGCCGGCGCCGGCCTTTCGGCCGCCGACGACGGCGAGCCACGGAGATATCCGGTGAACGCCTGCTCCATGAAAGTGGGCGGCTCCCCGAACAATTGTCTTGCTCCGACCAAGTCGAGCAGCTGCGCCGCCGACAACAGAGTGGCGATGCGCCAGGCAACCGACAAATCTGAAAGAGAGTTCTGGAAAGCGGAAGCAAGCGGATGCAATCCGAACGCACCTCGCAACCACGCTATGTATGGCTTTCCCTTGAAGTGAGTTGGCATCCATAGGAATTGCATCGCGACCGTCAGATCGTCAGTTGAGAGGACATGCCGGCCCTCGACGATCGCCTGAATGGCCTTGGCCAGTTCTATCTGGAAGTCCAAAAAAACCGGAGCCTCGGTCTCCCGCGTCGTGGTCGACACCGGGCTCGCGCACGCTCTGCAGACAAGCACCGCCCTCCCCCGCAGGCAGTCAAACCGAAACCAACCACGAGCAAAGCAGCACTCGCAGTAAGTCCGCAACGTGCGGCGATGCTTCACGCAGACGGCAGCTTCAACGTGACCCCATTTAAGGCGGAGGAAATGATCACGGCCCTCCGCAGCGTCCTCATCGAGACATTCGGCGCACGTTCCGCGTTCTCGGCGATCATCAACATACCAGACTGCGGGTCTGATCATGCGTCCAAGTGCCATCGCCTCGATTTGGTCCGGCCGCAGTCTGCAGGAACGTGCCCAAGCCTTGAGCATCTGGGCTCTCGGATGGAAGTCGCGCTTCAAAAACCTCCTCGCGAGGTCATCGTCCCCGCATTCAAGCCAGAGGTCGATTTGGTCTGCCGTGCATCCATAGCGGCAGGCAACGCGCTCTTGCCATGATGAAATCAACTCGCCATCGTAAGGACGCGGCGCGATCGGCAGCAGCGGTATTCGCCTCATCGGCCGACCCGTCGCCCGAGTTGCCGTTCCGCGTGACGGCGCATGGCAACGAGCGGCAAGACGAGATCCTCGCGATCGAAGCTTTCAACAGTGATGCATTCCCGGCCGCTGCGGATAGCGTCTGTCGCGACTGTCTCCATCAGTCGAAAAATCCGCACCGTCACTCCTTCCGTTAGGTCGAGAACGCGCCTGCGGATGGCAGCCGCGCCCAGTTGCGATGGCTGGCGCAGCGGCAGAATGCAAGCGAGGCTCGACAGGAGTTGCGCCAGTTTTTGATCGTTCGACCAGCGTTCGAGATGAAACGCTTCGAAGCGCTCGGCAAGTTGGGGATCGGTGAGCAAAGCTTGTCGGGCTAGATCTGTACCGGCGCAAACCAGTTGAACCCTCAGGTCATTGGCGAGGAAGCGGATGACGTTGAGAAAGATCCTCTGCTGGCGGAAGGTACCGGTCAGCATGGCATGGATTTCGTCGATGATCAGCATCCGCACACCCATGCTGCGCATCAGGCTTCTGCAAATTCCCTTGAGCCGAAAAGCCGCATCGCTCGCGGGCCCCGGCGCCCCCATAGCATTCAGGAGTTCGCCGTAGATGTCCCGTTCGACCGGCTCCGCCGGCATCTGCATCGCCACGACCGGCATGGTGGTCACACCGCTTGCTCGATCGAAGGAGGCCGCGTGATCGCGGAGGAATTTACGGATGATCTTCGTTTTTCCCATGCCCGTGTCGCCATAGAGAAGCAGGCAAGGCATGCGATCTCGCGGAGGATAGGACAGCAAATCCTCCAAACGCATCAGTGCTGATCTGGCTTGCGCCGTTTCCAGCCACCGATCAGACCGGATCCAGGCCACGCGCTCGTCGTCGCCAAGAGCTGCTTGGCTTTGATAGGCCGGTAGCAGATGCGCATATTCTATCACGACCACTCCTCTACAGTTAAGGGCGACAAGTCGATGAAGGTCTCGTCTTCAGCCTCGGTCTCCGGCGGGCGGGACGGTTCCCCGCCAACGGCGAGTGCTCGTTCGGTTCGTTCCACATGGCGGCGCATGCTTCGGGTCTGCTGAACGGCGCTTTCCAGCAGTCGCCGTTGCTCCGCGATGGTGTCGAAAATCAATTTTTCATCGACAGAACGAACCCCGCGCTCTCTGAGCGCTGCACGCGCCAGGCGATGTTCCCCTAGGGTGATAGGCGGCCGGTCCAGAGCCGCAAATCGGACGGGCCAGACAGAGCCGTCCTCCTGTTCAACATAGACACAGGAAAGGTCGCGCGGATCGAATTTGACCCGTACTTGGCGCGCCGACCGGCCAGCCAACGGACTGAGAACGTCATCCCAATAACGAATTCCAAACAGATGCAGGCCATCCCTGCGGATGCAACGCTCCTTGAAGGGCAGGAAATCTCGCAAAAACCGGTCTGGATCGTGCGGCAGGCGCAAGGGATCGACACGGGCCGCGACAGCATCATTCCAGGCGGTTCGCGGCGGGAGCAGCAATGCGCTGTGAACTTCAGCGTGATAACGGCCGACGATCTGAAGGGCCAACCACCTCTCCAATTCGTCCAGCGTCATCGCCGCGTGCTTTTGCGGATCGTAGGAGCCTCGCTTGGCTATGTTGCTCGAGGTGGATCCGGGCAGCAGATGCACAGCGCCCATCATCGTGCCGATCAGCCGCTCAATGTGCCCGCCGTAATGCGGTCGGGCGACGGGGCGGTGCACCAGCTCGATGCCGTGCTCAGGTGCTCCTCTAACGAGAGCTTTGCCATGAAACTCCCGCCCGTTGTCGAGGTGGATAATGTCGGGCAGTCCAAACACCGGCCACTCGGCATCAATGCCCCTCGCCTGCAGCCAAGGTGCTTTTGGCATCACCAGATGCTGGATCGCCAAGGCTACCGACGTCGACGACGGAGGCTCCAGACTGAGATAGAAGCCGGCCACCATTCTGCTCGCGATATCAATGGCCAATGTCAACCAGGGACGCTGCAGCGGCCGTCGATCTCTCGCATCTACGATGAACAAATCTACCAAGGTATGATCGATCTGGACGATGTGGAGGGCGTGATCGGCACCGTACTCGCAGACGACGGCATCGAATTTCTGCCGGGCTGCCTTCGCGCCTTATCTCGCCTGCATCAGGCTTCTGGGATCGGCGAGGTCTATTCGAGCCCGGACAGCTTTCAATGATGGTGGATGAAGCCGACGTTCATGACAGAGTTCTTCCACCCGATCGTAAAGTGCGGTGACAGTCGGCCGCTCTCGTTTGCGGTAGGTATCGGCAATCGCCGTCTGAATGATCTCCTCGATCTCAGGCGACAAAAGCGTCTTGCCTTTCGGTGGACCCGAGCTGTCCGCCAGCAATGAACTCGTGACCGGCGAGGCACGATACCGGCTCAACAGTACGTAGAAGCGACTTCGACTTATCTTCAGCTCACGGCATGCCGCGCCTACGTGCAAAGGTGAAAGGCGCGGCAATAATGCCAAGGGTCGGATCACTTTTTCGCGCGACACGGCATCCAACCACACCGCGTCATCGACCATGAGCTTATCGCGTTTACGGCTCATCGGCCGTCACCCTTACCTTAACCGGCAAATCAGAATAGAATCCTGCGATCCTGGTCGAATCCACTCAATTAGGGTGACCTACTATTGTTACAAAACAAAGACATACAGTCCATTGAATTAGGACTAGCGACACTGTCGCTCGCATTTGATCGCCGGACAGTCCGTTTCAGGCGTCTGTGGTCGTCGAAATTCGCAGCCATTGGGCGGACTCGTTGTGCGCTTGATCAGCGGACTGCAGCGGTCTAGCGCCTCGCATGCAATCCCGACCGGCGTTGACGGCGGTCGCGGCGACCGACCGGGTGCTCACAGGCACCTTCTTCCGGGCAATCGCCGATTTCGGCCAAGGAAGCCCGCTCTGCGGTTTTTTACGCTTGACGAACAACGCCTCATCCCGACCCGCGAAACGCGCTCCATGGTCTTCTGTGTGACTCGATTTTTTCGCACTCGCTGTCCTCTCGGGCGGAGACCCGGTAGCGGGTCACCCATTCCTGGAATGCGCCGCATCAATCAGCCGCGCACGAGCCCTGTCGCGTTTGCGATGCGGTAGGCGTTGTGCGGCTGTCCACCTTGGGTCCGCCAGGATCTGAGTGGCCAGGCGCTCATATTCAGCCGAACTGCGCAGCAACGGATCGGTGGCCATTCCATGGGGCGGCGGTGACATGGTGCGCGTGCGCCGCGCGCCATTCGAATAGCGGCCTCCGACATTCTAGCGACCCCATCCGGGTTGACGCCGAACACGTCGCTCAGGGCGAGCAGCGTGACGAAGCGCCCACCGACGACCGGCCGAGCGGCGCCCCGCTTATGATGCGTGCAATTCGGGGCTGGACGAGTTATATAGGTAGAATATAGATCATCAGGAACCTTTGAAGATGGCCCTTAGTATAAAAGATCCGGAAACCGAACGTCTGGCGCGCACGCTCGCGGAGCGCACCGGCGAAAGTATCACTCTCGCGACGCGGACAGCGCTTGAACAGCGTCTACGCCGCCTCGGATCCAGTATTCGCAAGGCAGCTCTGCTGGAGGATCTCGCGGCCAGCAGACGACGCTGGCGCAGCCTTCCAGTCCTAGACACACGTAGTGCAGATGAGATTGTCGGCTATGACGAGAACGGACTACCCGGCTGATGGTCATCGACACCTCGGCGATTGTTGCGATCGCGCTGGACGAACCGGATGCCTTGACCTTCGAAGAGCGCATCGCCGACGATCCTATACGCTTGATTTCGGCGGCCACCGTGCTTGAAGCGGCAATGGTGCTTGAAACGAGGCTTGGCGAGGCTGGCGGTAGCGAACTGGATCTATGGCTCCACAAGATCGGTGCCGAGGTCGTACCCGTATCTCCGGGCGATGCGGATCAGGCACGCCGCGCTTGGCGCCGCTACGGTAAGGGCCGCCACCCGGCTGGGCTAAATTACGGGGATTGCTTCTCCTACGCTCTCGCGTTCATGACGGGTGAGCCGTTGCTCTTCAAAGGCAATGACTTCTCACAAACGGACATCAGTGCCGCATGACAATTGAAGAGCGAAGCGTTGGGACGCGCTATAGTGCGCGCCCCTCCCCTCCGCTTAGGGTCCATCTGCAGGACGTCACCGATCGCGCTCGCGATTATGTCGAGGCGGCAAGCTCAGCCAGCACCCGCCAGGCTACGCATCAGATTGGAAGCGTTTCTCCGCCTGGTGCCGGCGGCAGAGTCTTTCTTCGCTCCCGCCGGATCCTTCGGTGGTGGGACTCTACATCACGGCATGCGCTTCAGGCGCACCGACGCGCGGCGGCAAGGAGGACAGCGTTTCGACGATCGAGCGTCGTCTCTCCGCCATCGGCTGGAACTATACGCAGCGCGGCGAAAAACTCGATCGCAAGGACCGCGCCATTGCCACCGTGCTGGCCGGCATCCGCAAAAAACACGCGGCCCCGCCCCGGCAGAAGGAGGTAATCCTGCCGGAAGACCTGATCGCCATGCTTGAGACGCTCGAAAGGGGGACGCTTCGCGGCATGCGGGATCGTGCCATGCTGCTTGTCGGGTTCTCCGGCGGCCTGCGCCGCTCGGAAATCACCGGGCTCGACCTTGGCCGCGACCAGACGGAAGATTCCTCGGGCTGGATCGAAATCTTCGACAAGGGCGCGCTGCTGACACTGCGCGGCAAGACGGGCTGGCGGCCGGTGTACGCGACGACCTCTCCGCGGCCGAGCGCGGCCAGATGTTTGCCGGGCACTCGTTGCGTGCCGGCCTCGCCTCCTCGGCCGAAGTCGACGAACGCCATGTGCAAAAGCAGCTCGGCCATGCCTCCGCCGAAATGACCCGCCGCTACCAGCGCCGCCGCGACCGGTTTCGCATCAACCTCACAAGGGCCGCGGGCCTGTAGCCCTCCCCTCCCCGCCAAGGTCTCGGCAGTCGACTTGCTTTGCGGTCGCCCATACGGATTGGCCGCCACTCTCACCATGGCGTCGAGGGTCAGGCATTGTCAGGCAAATACAATCGGCGCGATAAGTAGGCATCTCCCTCTCGTTTCGCATTGGTGGTATGAGGGAGCGATGTGGCGCGGGCGACGAAGATGGGACAGGGGAAGACTTGCCCTGCTGGCTGCGGGGGCGCTGGCCTCCTGCATCCCGACGAATGCCGCGATCGCTCAGATTGAATGGCGCGCGCCGCCTTGTACTTACTCAATAGCGACCAGCACTGGAACGCTATGCGTCCGCGAGGCCACCTTTAATCGCGACATATGCAGGGCGCTAGCCCGTTTCGCCGGCGAGAACGATCTACCGCCAGATTTCTTTGCACGGCTGATCTGGACGGAAAGCCGGTTCCGTCCAGATGCCGTCAGCCCAAAGGGCGCGGAAGGAATAGCGCAATTCGTTCCCTCCACTGCAAGACTGCGCGGCCTATCGAACAGTTTCGACGCTTTGGAGGCATTGAAGAAATCAGCTGAGTATCTCGATGACCTGCGAGACCGCTTCGGCAACCTCGGTCTGGCCGCCGCCGCCTACAATGCCGGCGAAGGCAGACTGCGGACGTTCCTGAAAACCGGAAGCCTGCCGCCGGAGACCCGCAACTATGTCCTTGAAATCACGGCACATGCGGCCGAGGACTGGCGCGACAACCCGCCTGCCGCCATCGATCTGCGACTCGACGGGCAAAAGTCCTTCGAGGACGCCTGCATCGCACTTGCCAGCACGCGGCGCCTCAAGGCCCTGGATTTTGAAGCGGAAGGCGCCTGGGCGCCGTGGGGCGCACAACTGGCGGGGCATTTCCAGAAGCCGGTGGCAATCAGACTGTTCCTGTCGACCATTCGATCTCTGCCCGCGCCGCTGAATAAGGAAAAGCCGCTGATCCAGAAGGAACGCAACCGTGCCTTCGGGACAAGGCTGCGATACACGGCCCGTATCGGCCGCCCGACCCGGCAAGAAGCCGAGGCCGTGTGCGTTGAAGTCCGCAAGCGCGAAGGCGCCTGCATCGTCTTCAGGAACTGACTGGCCCCAGCGGTTCGCCGAATTGCGTGCCGTGCGTATAAGGCGATCGACGCACAGATTGGGGCAAACTCGTAATCCACGAGAAGGAACCGAGAAACGGGGCGGTAACCTCGCTGGCGGTTTGATGGACGAGTAGTATGGAGCCTATCGTTCCGCGCCATCGCGATCATTGCCGCGCTGGCGTTCCTGTTCGGCGTGCCGGAGGATCCGCTGGCGTTGTTCGTCCTGCGCGCCCTTGGCCGCGCCTGCCTGCTCCCGCGCCGCACGAGCGGCACGACCGGCGGCAATTGCCTGCTGCTGGGCAGCGATAGCAGGATCGACCGTCTGCGGCACGGCCCGATCTTGGGTTCGCGCATCATCGGCGCGGGCCGCCAACGGTTTGCCCCCTCCCCCTGCGGTGTCAGCGACCGACCGCACTTGCTGCATCTCGATGTCACGGCGCTGCTCGGCAAAGAGCGCGGAGATTTCCGTCCGCATCTCCTCGACAGCCTGGCGTTCCGCACCGCTGTCGACCATGGTCTCCAGCCGGTCCATTGATTTGTTCGCCCGCGACACGCGCTCGTCGAACTGCTCCAGCGATAAGGGCATGGTCTTTTCCTCCTGGCGTTGAATGTTTGCGATGAAGCTTTTGAGCTCTGCCAACGACTCGTTCGACGGCGCACCGGATTGCTGAGTAAAGGCATCAAACCGTTTCTGAAGCCAGGGCGACGGCACTCCGTCCTTCCCAGAACCAGCGGCCTCAATCGCGACGCCGGCGCGAATACCTTGTTTCAGGAGCTTGGCCTGGATGTCGCTGGTGACGGCCAATGTTTCGCCAACGGGGCCGAACGCGTCGTTCTGCTTGGCCAGCTCACGCTCTATTTTGCTGACGCTCGCCGTTGTGGGCGCCAGGACATAAATCGCCTTACGACCGGCCAAAACGAAGGTGCTACCTACGCCGACCACCCGCTGAACAATCGCAGCAATCGTGTCGCGATCGGCGGCCTGCTCACTCTCGAGACGAAGGAGGACAAAGCCATTGGCATGGCGCGGCGCTGGCTGGACAGCCTTTTCGGTCGCCGCGGCTGCGAAACGGTCAGCCGCCGCGATCACCGACGGCGCCGCCCCGGCCCTTTTTAAGGCGCTCGCCGTTGCCTGCCATTTCGGCGCAAGCGCCAGGTTCCCATCGGTAAGCGAGGCACGATCGACGACGCCGGCCCTCTTGCGCTCGACGCGTTTGGTGACGGCGGGCGTCTTCAGATAGCGAGGATCGCTCTTGCTGCGCTCGTAGGCGCCGGCCTGCGACTGGCTGTAAGGCCGTGTGGCCGCCACATCCGAGCGCCGGGTGGCGACCATGGCGATGCCCTGCTCACGCGCCTTGGCCGCAAAACGCTCCCGCCATTCATAGAGTTCCGGCTTGGTCAGGCGCAGCGCCTTGCCAACGTCATCATGCGCCGCGATCATCGCATGGACATGCACATGGCCGGTATCGGGATGATGCGCGGTGATCCACCGGTGGCCGGCGACCTGTTCGCTCAGGAAATCCCGGACAGCGCGCGTCATCGCCTCCGGATCAGTCCCGGCGCGGGCCGAGAAGATGACATGAAAGCCGTTGCGCGGCTCAACGGTGCGAATGTGGCAGGACCAGGCGGGCCAGATGCCTTCAGCCTGCTCCTTGACGCCGGTCCCGCGCTTGACCGGCTCGCCTTCGCTGGTGGTTACGGCCTTCTCGGTGCGCAGAAACTTTTCAAGGAAGTAACGACCGGACTTTTCCGAGACGGCCGCCCCGAGAATGCGGACCTCGGCGGAGACGCCGGCGTCGGCCAGTCGGCGCACGAAATCATTCTCCGCATTTTCGACAGCGCGGGCCGGACCCTCCCCCTTCTCGCGTGCCTTCAGCGCGCCGGCGATCTTCTTCGCGGGCAGGTCGGTCACCGCATAGACGGAGACCTTGCCATCCGGATGCCGGGAATAGAGGAAAGGCTTCGAGCCGAAGACAGTGTTCAGGGCGTCGTGAAGCGCTGCATCGTCGACCGGATCGGCAAGCGTGATGGAAAACGTGGCCAGCGCGTCGACCGCATAGGCATCGCGGAAGTCCGAGCCCCATTCGGCCAGAACTGCTGCCCGGTCCGCACGGCTTGCGATGACAAGGCCGTCCTGATCGTAGACCGGGATGTCGACCTTGCCCTTCTCACCGTTCTCCTTCTCGATTTCCCGCGTTCCGAGATAGGTCATTAGACCCGCGGCCGACCCCCTGCTGGACACGGTTGACGTCACCTTGATCACCGCCGGCTGCGCGCCGGCGGCAATCGCCGCGCGGCTTGCGGTCTCCGCTGAGGATCCATTCGTTGCTGCGCGCAGCGAGGAGATTGGCCGCGCCTTATGAGACGAAGTGACGGACGAAGCACCGGCCCCTCCCCCGCCGGACTTGCGCCGCTCATCGTCGTCCTCCCGGTTGCCGCCAGCGCCGATGGCCCCGACCAGCGCGATGACGCCCTGCTGTGATGACTGCGGCCTTTGCAGGATCGACGCGATCGTCGGCTCGTTGGACGAAATTGGACCTGTGCGCGCCTTGCTTGCTATCCCGGTAGGCATGAAACGCTGCTTCGGTGCCTCACCCGCTATGGCGAGGCCAACCGCGCGGCGCCGGCGCAACTCCTCTTCGTCATCAATCAAGAAAGATGCACGACGGGCGGACAACGCCTGGATTTCGCCGAGCAGTCCGGACCAATCATGCGCCACGGCCAGCCCCCCTCCGCTCCTTGCGGCTGATCCGCAGCATCAGGTCGACGTCGGCGCGCAGCCGAAACACACCGTCGAGAAGGTAACGGAGCGCCGCGTCGAGATGCGCTTCATAGCCGACACGCCCCTCGTTCATCGCCCGGACAGCCTGATTGAGGTTGATGCCGATGCGCCGCAGCTCCTCGTTCGTGCCGCGGAGGGCGTCTGCCTCGGCCGGACCGACCGGGAGCGGTAGACCGGCCTGGTCGCGAAACAGCAGCCGGATGACGTCGCTGGCGGTGCGGTCCTCTCCGCAAAGCACGGCCAGCGCATCTCGCTCCTCCGGCTGTAGACGGACCCTGACCACCTCGCTTCGCATCGTTTCCTTCCCGCTTTCCAGGTTGCCGGAGGCGACCCTGAGCGCCAGAGGCGCGAACCACAGCCCTGCCGGAGGCGCGGCGACGTCAAGTTTGTACCACAAACTTGACTATCCTGCCATAATGAATGACAACTATATTTTCTTCAATGACCTGCTTCGCTCGACCATGCATTCTCAGTCTCGCCATCATGTCACGTCGATAGCGGCGCGCAATTGTCCCCCGAACAATTGCCCGTTATTAATGCGATCGTTGCCAGCGATATCGCGAGCAATTGCCAATTACTCATTAATTATTGACACTTAACCACGCTCCGTTTGCCCGTTAACAACGGGCAATTGATGATTGCTCATTCACCATTGCCCGTTGTCATTGGGCAAGCATCAATCGTCAATCATCAATGGTGAACGAACAATGGGCAATGATTTAGTTGCGGAAAAAAGATAAGAGAGTAATTATAGTTTATTTATTTGAAGGAGCCGACATGATCGTCACCATCGCCAACCCAAAGGGCGGGACCGGCAAAACAACGCTCGTCAGGGCGCTGTCAGGCACGGCCGCCCATGCAGGCAACAACGTGTTTCTCATCGACGCCGACAGCCGGGCCAACACCATGCGCTGGGTCACGATGTCGAAACAGATGAACGTCTGGCCGGACCGGCTGGAGGCGGAAAGCTGCCTCGACCCGAACCGGATCTACAAGATGGCGCTGGAGCACCAATTCGAAGGAAAGATCGTCTTCATCGATATCGAGGGAACCACGAACGAAAACCTGTTCGCCGGTCTCTATTGCGCCGACATCGTTCTGATCCCGCTGCAAACCACCCAGGACGATGTGGTCGCCGGAATGCAGCTCGCGCTGAACCATATTCCGGTGGTCGAGGAAGACCAGAAACGCAAGCTGCCGACGATGATCGTCATCAACCAGCACGATCTTGTCACCGGCCGGGCGAAGGCCCACGAGCCGCTGCGCGAAATCCTCCGGGAGAGCGGTGTCGCTCTTGCATCCCGGCCGATCGCCCGGCGGGCATCCTACCAGTCGATCGGCGCCGCCGGCACGCTCCAGACCGTCGCGAAATCCGACCAGAAGGCAATTGCCGAGATGGAAACCCTACTCGGCGAGCTCCTCACCCTCTACAGGTCGACAGCGAAAGAGGCTCTGCTATGAGCGAAGGATCGGATAACAAGAACCTCGTCCTCGGGCTGATTTCAACGGGCCGCGACCGGCCATCGGTGCGCGGAAAACCAGCCTCCTCCCCTCCCCCGGCGAACACCGACGATGAAAGCGCCGCCTCGTCAAAACCGACAGTCGGCCGAACCCAGTTCCGCGACCTGGTCGTCAAGGGCGAAAGTCGCGATCCCATCGCCGGCAAGCGCTTCCGCGATACCGAAAAAGTCACGACCGGCATCCATATCCGCGCCGAGGTCCACAAGAAGCTGAAGATCCTTGCTGCCATCGAGCGGCGCAAGTTCAACAGCTACGTCGAGGAGGCGATCGACGACTATCTCCTGAAGATCGCGGACCGGATTCCCGACATCTCCTGACACGGGGCCGAGAAGCGGATCCGTCACGCGCTCCGCTTCTCGGGTCCTCCATTCGCTCTCAGCGCAGCCATCAACATTGGCCCGAGACCGAATTCGCCGCGCGCCGCCTTCCGTGTGAGATCGCGCAGATAACCGCCGGCCGAATTGATGTGCTCTGCCCGTTCGAGGATGCAGGCAATGGCAATGGCCGCGTTTTCAGGCCCCATTGCTTCACACGCCTCCTGATAGGCCGACGGGCTGACGCCCAGCATCGACCGCACCACCACTGCGGCCGTCATCAGGTCACGCCAGCCCTCAATTTGGCCACTCGGAGCGTAATCCGCCATCTGGGGGCATGCCTTCAGCACAACACCCAAGGGGAAAGCCTTCAGCGGCTCGGTGATCCGTTTCGGTTTCCGGCTCGGCATCTCGCCCTTCTCTTTTTCAGAGCGAGGTTCAAGTTCATGGAAGGATTCGGGTTTTGAATTCTGTATGTGACGTCCGTTATGGTCATCATTGGCGTCCGTTTTTTCTGCTTTTAACTGAATTTCCAATCGGTTGATGATTTCCTCGCGAAGAAGCTCCATCTCATCGAGCGCCGCAGCGACATCTTCACGCCGAGGAGAGCGCGGAAGGCGCGCGACGAGGTCGATATACATTGCCTCTATGGAGGCCCAGTCGCCGTCCGCACCCTCTTCCATGGCGGCCGAGATCAGTTTGCGGACGTCACGCCGGCAAAGCGACAACGCCTCCTTGGCGCGCTTGAACCGAAGACGCTCGGCAGCAACCTGCTGCGCGAGGCTCGCCAGCTCGGCGGCGCGGGCAAGCAAGGGTGCGAGGCTGAAGCCGAAGGCCGCCTCGATCTCCCCTCCCCGACCCCGATGCGCATAGCGCTTGCCATTCGGGCTGTCGCGACGCTCGATCAATCCTGCGTCTACCAGCGCGGCAAGATGCCGGCGCAAGGTCGTCCCGGCGATGCCATGCGCGCGCAGGGACAACTGGTTATTCGACGGGAACACGACCAGACCACCGCTTTCGTCGGAAAGCTCGTCGCTCGGATAGAAGCTCAGCAGCGCCTGCAGCACCGTAATCGAACGGTCTTGCAGGCCGAAGACTTCCTTCGCCTCGCCGACGTCGTTGAAGACTTTCCATTTGTTGACCGCCTTACTCGGGCTGCGATCGGCCGTCGCGAGCTGTCCTTTCACTAAGGCAAGCGTCATCGGACGCCCATGAGGCGTCGTTACACGTCCTGTCTGCATTTTCCTTCACCTCTCAAAAGGCAAAAGAAATCCACTCACCAAAACGGCGCCAAAGGCTCTTGACTGTGATTCGTGGAAATGCGATTCTCTGGGTGCTTAGATCAGAGGAAGACTTCCACGGCGGTAACGCTTTGGGGGTCTTTTTCTTTTGCGGCGGTCTCTCCTTCCGACCAATTGAACCTCTCAGCCGAAATCCCGCTTACTGCGAGGGATCGGCCGCGTTGAACTCACGCATCAGCTCCGGCATTCGTTCTGCCAGCCACCGCGCAAAGACCTGCTCCTTTTTCGGGATCGTCACGATCGTTCCCGAAAAGGTAGATTTCATGCGGCCGAAAACGCGGCCGCCAATGACGAAGTCAAGAATTTCTTCCTGTAGGTGTTCTTCCGCCTGAGACACCGGCGAGGTGGTCGCCCGCATTGCCAGGGAAATACGCCCAGCACCGTCTGCCTGCTGAAACTCGGCCGTGGGGACAATTTTTCGGACGGCGTCAACCTTGCTCGCGTCCTTCAGCAGTTCTGCAAACGCGGTCCATTTCGGGCGGCCCGCTGACTGAGCACGACCTATTGCAAAGATGATGTCTTCCGGAATGGCGGACGTTACGCGGAACATTTGTGAGACCGCGACTTCGGATAGCCCCATGATCGAAGCGATTTCACGCTGAGAAATGCCGCTGGCTTTCAGCTGCACGGCCCACATAGCTTTCTCGATCCAACTGAGATCCTCTCGCGGACCATTCTCAAGCGTTTGCTCCTCGATCAACTGGCGATCGGTCAGGTCACGCACATAGGCCCTGATCTTGATGGTTTCGGGACGATCAGCCTCCGCCATGATTGCCAAGACGGCGTCGCGCCTACGGCGCCCATAAGCAAGCTGATAGTGATCCCTCTTGGTCGGATGAGGCCGGACAAGGACTGGGATTCTTTGGCCTTCCGTGGCTATTGAGAACTTCAAGGCACCGAATTTTTCATCGGCTTCTGCATCGTACTCAAACCTGTCCTTGAAGGGCGAAGCCTCTACTTTCGAGGGATCGAGAGAAACAATAACGTCTTCGCTGAGGTGGGAAAGCGCCCTTCCTACGTTGGAGACGACTGGAGATGAGTGGCGACGAGTAAGGCCAATCCTGTCCGTCCCATCGCTTGCAGGAGCTGCATCACCGCGATTTTCGGCATCCGCCGCCATCCGTTGGAGTATGCTCTTCTTCATGCGCTACGCCCCCAAACCTTGTGAACGAGTTCAAGAATTTCGAAATTAACGCGGTCGGCGCTCTCGATAGCCCGCTTGAGCGCTTCTCGGCCGACCTCGCCTGCTTCAAGCTCGTAGAGGGTCTTCTTGGCGACTGCAGCACCGGCGATGGCAGTCGATTCCAATGCATCGGCAACCAGAACGTCGCCTCCAAAGAGACGGCGCATGACACCCGACATATATTTCTGCGGCCCATCGTTCGGGTTTACGCGGGTCAATAGGAAACGGAAGAAGTCGTGCTCGAACCGGGCACCGAACTCCGCCAATGTTTCACTGAGATCGGAAATCATGATGAGAAACTGATTGCACGACGCAACATCCAACATGGCGGGATGGACCGTGATGATCAGGGACGTAGCCGCATAAAGTGCTGCAAGCGTGGAGTAGCCGAGCGACGGCGGCGTATCGAGAATTACGATGTCGTATCGATCCTCTACGCCAGCGATCGCGTTGTTGAGCCGCTCAAAGAACAGTCCGAGATCATCACGATTTTTCTGCGAGAGGTAGGAAGGGGTGTCGAACTCAAAGTCCATGAGTTCCAGATTTCCAGGCACGAGATCGACCCCCGGAAAATACGTGGTCCGGATAACGTCTGCCAGAGGCCGCCGGTCGTTGTCGTACCGGATCGCAGCATAGGCCGTTTCATTCTCGCCAAGATCGAATTCCGGCTGGAGACCGAACAATGCCGTCATTGACGCTTGGGGGTCCAGGTCAATGCAAAGAACACGGTAGCCTTGAAGGCCGAGAAAATGGGCAAGGTGGATGGAGGTCGTCGTTTTGGAACTGCCGCCCTTAAAATTCGCTGTCGCGATTATTTGCAGTTTCTCCCCCGCACGCCGATGGGGCAGCAGAGTTTGAGCATCGTCTGGACGAAGTTCCGCGAGAAATGCGCGCAGCTCTCTCACCTGATCAACGGTATAGGTGCGTCGATTGTTGTCCGCCCGCTCGGGTACTGGCCCCTTCCCCTCGATGGTGAGCTGCCGCAACGTGCTTTCAGGAACTTTCAGCAGTCGAACGAGGTCTGTTGTCGAGAAGGTGCGCGCAAACGTCTTCTTCGCGGTCGGCGGATAGAAGCCTTCGCGCATCTCATGCAGTTCCGCCGACAGCTTCGACGTGTAATTGCCGATCTTCGATGCGGTATCGGTGACGCTTCGAGAAGCCGGTTGAAGCATTTATTCCTCTTGACGGTTTTGGACGCGATACGCGATCATTTCCGTCATGGATGCCAGACAGACTCCGATTCTTCAAGGTGTTTTTTGTTAACGAAAGATTAACATGGCGGATCCTGCGGAGGCGCTCGGTTCTGTAAAATGGTATTCCAGTGACCAGACCTGAGCGGCTTAACAGCTGTTAAGTTCGCGCTGACGTGACGCCGGATTCCTCCAGCTGACAAGTTGGCCAAATCCAGACGCAACTTAACAGCTGTTAAGCTGCAGAAATCGTGACTGACGACCGCATCTCGCCCCGCCTCAAACGATATCACATACGCGAGCGGGGGCTTGCCCCTTCCTCCATCGGGAGAGCGTTGAGAGGGGGCTTGCCCTCTTTCATCAGCCTGGGCGGCCGGTCGAACCGGCTGATCAGGCTCACTTGTCGAGGTAAAGGCAAAAGGCGGCCGTAGCCGCCTTTCGCCTGCATCTCAGTCGGTGTCCGGTCCCCAGAGCGGATTGCGTTCCGGATCCTAGATGCCATCGTAATCGGGCGCCATCGCAATGAGCACCGCCCTGATCTCGCAGTTGCCTATCTTGGTGCGACCTTGCGCCACCAGGATGCTCACGGCAGTCTCGTTTGCCTCGATCGCCCGGATCGCATCTTCCATGCCGTCATGGGGGCTGAGGTTTTCGATGGCGATCACGTCGCCGTCCTCGTCGCAGCCGCCGTGAAGATACATCGGCGCATCCGCTAGTCGCCGCGCAGCATGCTCCGCTTCGTGGATCAACCGGAAGCCTTCTGTCCGTTGCCTCCAGTATTCTGCGCTGCCACCGTCGATAATGGTGATTTTTCGTTCCGTCATAGAAGCCTCCTTTTCGCTCTGACGAAAAGGAGCCCGCATTGGCGCCCCAAGCAGTCAAGGATCGCGAAGCGACCGCCGGAGGCGGCGGGTGGGGGAACCGAAATGCGTCAGCATTTTGATGATGTGGACGGCCCTCCGAGACCTCAGCGCAAAGGTGCTATTCTCAGTCGGCACAATTCGGACAAGGAACCACGTCATGGCTTTTGAGAAGATAAGTGTTATCGGCCTCGATCTGGCCAAGAATGTTTTCCAGCTACATGCTGTCGATGAAGCCGGCGATGTCATCATCCGTCGCCAGCTCCGCCGGAATCAGCTTCTACAATTCTTCGAGCACCTGCCCCGCTGCCTTGTCGGCATGGAAGCATGTTCGACGTCACACTATTGGGCACGTGAGCTCGTCCGCCTGGGCTTCGAGGTCAAGCTAATGCCGCCAGCTTATGTGAAGCCCTACGTCAAGCGCGGCAAGAATGATGCGGCGGATGCCGAGGCCATTTGCGAAGCCGTGACTCGTCCCACGATGCGTTTCGTTCCCGTGAAGAGCTGTGAGCGTCAGGCACTCCTGATGCAGCATAAGACGCGGGATCTGCTGGTGCGGCAGCGGACCGCTCTTATCAACGCCTTGCGTGGGCATCTCGCGGAATTCGGGATTGTCACGTCGCAAGGAAGATTAGGCTTGAGAGCGGCAATTGAAGCGCTGAGCGCTGCCCAGGAATTCCTTCCAGAGCCCTCCTGGCAACCGTTCGAACACATAAGGAAGCAATTGGAGGAGCTGACCCACAAGATCGCTGAACTCGATAGGATTATATTGCGGTGGTGCCGCAACGAAGCGGCTGCCCGGCGTTTGATGACCATTCCCGGCGTCGGTTTCCTAACGGCAGCGGCGATCGCAGCTTCGGTCGGTGACGCCACCGAGTTCAAATCTGGCCGTCAGTTCGCAGCCTGGCTTGGATTGACCCCACGACAAAACAGTAGCGGTGGGAAGGAGAGGCTTGGCCGGATAAGCAAACAAGGCGATCGCACGATCCGACGGTTGCTGGTAGTCGGCGCCACCGCCGTCGTGCGCAGAGCCCGTCTTGACGCTGCGTCATTTCCCTGGATCGCTCGCTTGTTAGATCGCAAGCCCGCCAAGCTGGTTTCGGTAGCGATCGCAAACAAAACCGCACGCATCGCGTGGGCAATACTCAGGCGGAGGGAAAACTATCGTTTTGCCACCGCCTGAAAAGATCCATTCGGCCCAAGTGTGGCCGGATGGAGGAGTGAAGGACTTAGTTTGATGGCGAACCGGTTAGACCGGGGACGGAGGAAAGCCGGGGTTCCCCCAGCGCCTCGAGCGCGACAATTTGATTGGCTCTCCGTCTGCGGATCTCATCAGGGCCAGTGGCGTTGATGCCACGATTATAGGCCGGACACATGACTGAACCTAATTGGTCGCTTACAAGCAAAAGTCTTGCATTCCACGGGCCGTCCACACATGGGGGGACCGCTCGTCCTTTACGGCGCAGGGGCGAATGCGACTCTAGGAATTCAGAGAGAGAGATGAGCCCGCGGCCCCGGCAAGGGGCCGCGACCGCTTGGGCCGGGGAGGTTTGGAGGGGGTGGACCACCCCCTTCATGGGTGGGGCTTGAAGGGGCGGGGCTCTGCCCTGCCCCTTTCATGGGGGAGAGATTGAGAGGGGCCGGCTAGCCCCCCCTCTCAAAGAAGCTCCGGCCGGTCAATCCGGTCGGAGCTTCTAGCCTATGCGCTGCGGTCTAAAACAAGCGCAATTGCCCATTCCCCTCAACGGCCGGGGCGGAGGCTCCTTGCTTCGGTGCGGCAGTGCCAGCGGCAACCACCGCAGCCCGTCGCGGTACGGCAACAGGAAGAGCCCTTTCCTCTTCCCCTACCCCTGCCCCGGCGTTTTCCCTTGCGCGCCGCAACTTGGTCGACCAACCGCCCATGGCATGGGCCATCGTGTGCGATTCCTCCCGGAACCGCATCGCCAGGCTGTCGCCTACGATGACGGTCGCCGGAATATGAAGGAGCGAAAACTGGATATAGGCCATGTGGACGGCGCGCGGGTCGATGTCCACGGCGGTCACATGGAGAAGCTGCTGGTAGTTGAAGCCCGCTTCAAGGATGGCCTCGGCAAGCGCGACGATCATTGCGCCGCTCCCTACGGCGGGTTCCTGCGCAAGCATGAAGCCACGCTCCGCGATCGCCTTCTGCATGTCCTCGGCGCCCCCGGCGATGATGCGGGCCATCAATTGGCAGATGGGGTGCGGCGTGAAGAATTGTCCCCTCGCCTTGTTGTGCAATTCGAGCGCGTGAAATGTCATGCCCAAAATATCTTGCGGCTTTTCCTCCAGCGCCATGACCACCTCACCGAATATTTTCGAGAATGTCGCCATGGTTTCGCTCCCGTATTTTCGAGCGATTTCGACATATCGAGCCTCGCGCTTCTCGAAGTTCACCAGATCGACGGCATTGCTCATGGATATGGCGGAGCATTCGCACCAGTCTCCAAAGACGGTGTAGAGATCATGCTTGTAGCGGCAGGTTTCAAACAGCTTCACGATGGAATTGAGACGGGGGGAGGTCATAGGATCACCTGTCCGGGCCGGGCCGCAGGGCTCACTTCGCCAATCGCCGGAGCAATGCCGGCGTTTCGTTGCGGCTGGTTTTGGGAAATTCAGCGAGTGGAACAGGCCGCGCCGGAGACTGGCGCGACCTGTCGCAACCGATTACTCGGCTGCTTCGGGGAACTGCTGGTGGTCGGCGTTCGGCTTGTCATCGATGTCGAACGGGCAAACGCCGTCATCTTCGCCATCGGCCTCCGCCATCCGCTCGCGCTCCTGCTCGGCGGTGAGAGCAATCCGCACCGGCGCGGGAAGCCATCCGGTTCCGGTGATCTTCCGTTCGGCATATTCCACGGCTTTCGCCTTCTCCATACCGGGAACGCCGAGCGCGAAATCCTCGCCAGCGGCTTCGGTGACCGCCTGCTTGATCCCCGCCTTGCTGATCCGGCCGAAGTAGTTTTCGCCGGTCGCGGCGTACCACTGCGTCATGTCGATCTTGAGGGCCTGTGCCAGCCGTTCAGCATGGGCGCGCTGCGACTTCCGGTCATAGTGCGGGTGTTGCACGGCATTGACGGACTTTGCCGCCGCATAGGCCAAGAGGTCGAGGAGCGTTGACGTCGGCTGCTCAAGGCACCATTCGAGAAGATCGCTCGGCTTGCCCGGAATGATATGCCCGTAGTTTTCCTTGAGTTCGTCCAGCGCTACGATGCCCTTGCACTCCGCTGGATTGGCAATGCAGTTTTCCAGCCTTTCGCTTTTCACCGTCACCTCCAGGGACGTATATTCATTGCCGCCGTAGTTGCCGAAGAGGTTCACCAGCATGGCATGCACCACGGCGGCGAGGGCGACGTCCGGATTATGCGCAAGCTCGGCCCGAATGGCGGCGGTCTTCTGCGCCGTAAGGTCCTGCACAAGCAGGGCGGGAATTTTGAACGTCGGTTCGGCGCGCTGTTCGGGCTGCTGCGCAACCGTCATCTCACCTGCTTCCGTCTCCTCGTTATCGCCTTCGGCGCTTTCGTCGCCGTCTTCCCCCTCGTCTCCGTCCACGCCTTCATCATCGGGCCGGACAAGACCGCGCTCGATTTCGACATTGCCGTAATAGTCCATCGTGACATAGCAACCGGCCTTGGCGATGTCCTGCGGGGCGTAGGCTTCCTGCGCCATCGATAAAACCGTCAGCCTCGCCCGAATGGCTTCGATGCGCGGCTCGGCCTCGCCGTCGGCCACCCCTGCCTCGATCTGCTCCGCCAGCGTGTCATGTTCGTGTTCCAGCCGTTCCTCCTCGGCCTGTTCCTCGTCCGTCAACGGAACGTCAGTGGGATAGACCCGGTGCATGCGATGGGCTTCGTCCGGGATGACCGGCACGACCTCCACCCATTTCCAGCCTTCCTCGCGAACCGTTTCAGCCTCGGCTTCAAGCCGGTCGCCGACCAGCTTTTCGACAAGAGCGACGTCGAGCGCATAGCCGCCGTTCTGCTCATCGAAGAGATCGCGCTTGACGGCTCCACCAGCGGCTTCATAGGCGTCGAGCCCGCCGATGAATTTCATGCGCTTGTCCGTGGCCTTTACGGCCTCGCCTTGCAGGGTCGCACGAATGGCGCGGTGATCGCAATTCCACGATGGCAGGCTATTCCAGACCTCCACCTGCCTTTCGTGATCGTCGGCCACGGTAAAGGCCGAAAGCTGCTGGAAGCTGATTTCCTCCTGCCGATGGAGGTCGAGCAAGATGGGCGAAACCCGCCCGAGCGCCATACGCTTGCGGACCATGGTTTCGGTGGTTCCGAAGCGGGCCGCGATGTCTTCGACGGATTTTCCGGCCTCGGCCAAGACGCGATAGGCCTCGTATTCATCGACCGGGTGCATGGCTTCGCGCTGCGTGTTCTCGATCAGGCTGATTTCGGTGGCGTCCTCGACGCTGCGCACCTTGCATTCGACGGCAAAATCCTTGGCGATTTCGCCCAGGTCGGCCAGAAGGTCGAGGGCGGCGAGGCGTCTACCGCCAGCGATGACATAGAAGCGGCCGCGCTTGTCGCCTTTGCGAACGATCAGGTTCTGCAGAATGCGGTAGCCATCGGCACGGATGGTCGCCGCCATCTCTTGGATGCCCTCCCTGGTGTAGGTCTTGCGCACGTTCAGAGGATCGCGGTCCAGCTTGTTCAGGGCCACGGTGATGGTTTCGGTTCCTGTATTGGTGTCGGTCATTGTCGGTCTCCTTGGTTTCCCGTTTCCCGAAGGGAAGCCCCCTTTGGGCGAAGCCTCCCCGGTCTGTCCGGGGGAATGGCCTCTGACATTCCCCCCGACAGAGGGGGGAGGGCGAAAGCCCGCCCCACGGCGGCGGTCGTTCGGGTCAAGGGGTCGTGACGGGAAAAAGCGGAAGGTTCGGCCGCAGGCTGAAAGCCGCTTTTTTTCCGGCGCGACAAGCGGCTTGCCGCGCCTGCCCCTTGATCCGAGCGGCCGACGATGTCATGGGGCGGAAACGAAGACGCGGCCCGGAACGGGCCTCTCCTTCGGGTGCGCAGCGCCCGATGGACAAGCGATCGTCACCGGGATCGGCGGAGACGGCCGCAGGCTGGCTCCGTGCGCGCATAGAGCGCGGCCGCCCTGAAAAGGCGGTGTCCCAGCTTTCTTAAGGGCGACGGACCCCAAGCAGACTGACTACAGATCCGAAGCGGAACAAACTAGGAACACAATCCTATCAGAAGCAATTTTCCCCTATGTGCCATCACGCACGGGCTGATCTCGCTCGCCCGCATTTTCGTAGAGCCCGCCGATAGGAAACCCAGACAAAATCGAACGGTTACACATTGATTTTGATAGATTTTTCGCCTCTGCCCTACAACAGGGCGATCCGCGCCTACGCGGCAGGCCGGGCGGCGGCGTCCCGTTCAGCTGGATCGACCGAACCGCCGTGATCGCCTGCTCGACGTCGGCGAAGGTGCAAGCGTCAAGAAGCTGATGACGATCGGCGAAGCGCGGCGCGTCGGTTCGGGCCTGATCCTCGTGCCGCAAAACCCGGACATCTACCGGCGACCGCTCAATGCCCTGCTGCCCGAGAACGGGACCGTCATCGACACGGTCAAGAGCATCGACGCGTTGACCGCGGGCTCGATGACAGCGGCCGGCGCGATCCCAAGCTTTTTGCCGCCCGCCCCACGGCGGCGATCGCGGACAATAGCTGCTGATCGGGCCATTGCGGAGCAGAGCGAGCACTGCACTATCCTGGGAGAAGGAGAGCATCGGAGAAATCAGTATAGCGCCGGCCGTCGGTCGGGATTTCGGGAATTCTCGATGCGACGCGGGCGGAATGAGCGCAGCCGCGGGAGCATCAGCATAACGTCCCGGAGGGGAGGCGGAACCGACTGCGCCCGCTCGCGGCGCGCCGCTTTGTCGGGCGGGCAGGGGGAGGGGCGGGGCTTCGGGGCGCTCCTCGTCCTGGTCCGACCCGCTCGACGCGGTGAGGACCAGGCACTCGCGCTGCGGCCCCGAGGGAGAGGAACACCAGCAAGCCCCTCCTTAGTCCTCGCCCTCTGTGGGCTCCACGTCGCGCAATTCGATAAGGACGACTTTCTCGCTGCGCTCCTCCCCGATCAGGTCGAGATTGATATGGACGTAATCGGCAAATGGCTCGCCGCACAAGCGCCAGACGATGCCGACGCGGCCGACACGCCGCTCGTTGGTGCCATCGATGGACGGCGACGTGCCGGTAATGCGCACCCGTTGGCCGAGGCGGAGCCAGTTCGCCGCGCTGGCGATCATCGCGGCCTTTTCTTCCGGTGTCAGCGCCTTGCGGGTCGTGCGCGCCCAAGGCGTGTGAGGATCGGCGGCGAGCTGCTGTGCCTGCTCCTCCGGCGAAAGATCGTGGAACCGCGTGATTTTATAGTCGAGCGGCCAGTCCTCCGCCTTTGGCGGCTTCGGATTCCGATGGAAATGCTCGGTCGCAGGCGCACCGAACATATCCGGCTGGACGCTGGGAATCCGGCGCTGGCGCTGCGCCTTGCGATAGTCGGCACGCCGTTGACCATCGGGGGTCAGGGTAGGGAGCTCGCGTTCGCCTACCAGGCGGTCCAGTTCTTCCCGGTCGTCCATGTCCGTTCCTCCGATGGCATCACTTCGGCTGGCGGGGAGGGGAGGGTGCGAAACGGGACGACATCGCCGCCCCGCTCTATAATGAGGCTTGTCGCTTACGCCTCGACGGCTTCCACGGCTCTCGGCGCGCTGCGGTTGAGGATGATTTCGATGCGGGCGATCTCGGCTGCGATCACGCCGGGTCGCTCGGACACCACGATGACAGGGCGAAGGACCGGACGGACAATGGCGAAAAGCGTCGCAACCCCCTCGATGGCCTCGGTCACGTCCACCAGCTCGCCCAGCCTGTCGGATTTCGTGACCAGAAGATTTCCGGCCAGCGGCGTCGGCGCGCCTGCGACTTCCGTCAGGCACGGCACGGTGTCGCCCAGCCCGTT
Organism: Shinella sp. WSD5-1; assembly: GCF_963942435.1. Classification (GTDB taxonomy): domain Bacteria; phylum Pseudomonadota; class Alphaproteobacteria; order Rhizobiales; family Rhizobiaceae; genus Shinella; species Shinella yambaruensis. The sequence goes on along the minus strand of NZ_OZ012603.1, from coordinate 93,531 downwards.
GTCATCGACGATGATGTCGAAGCCGTTCACCCGCACGATATCGATCATGTCGCATTTCACGAAATCCTTGATCTCGGCATAGCTGCCTTCAAGGTTGATCGTCACCGGACGAATGGTGCCTGCCATCGGCTCGATCAGGAAGGCTTTGACTGCGCTCATTGTCTGTCTCCTGTTTTCCCGTTTCCCGAAGGGGGAGCCCCTTTCGGGCGAAGCCTCCCCGGTCTTTCCGGGGGAATGGCCTCTGACATTCCCCCGGACGGAGCGGGGAGGGCGACAGCCCGCCCTGCGGCTCCGGTCGGGCGGATCAAGGGGTCGTGACGGGGAAAAAACGGAAGGTTCAGCCGCAGGCGGAAAGCCATTTTTTTGCCGGCGCGACAAGCGGCTGTGCCGCGCCTGCCCCTTGATCCGAAAGGCCGGCGCTGTCATGGGGCGGAAACAGAGATGCGGCCCGGCGTCGGGCCTCAGTGCCGGGGGCGCAAGCCACCGACCGGACAAGCGATCGTTACCGGGATCGGCGGAGACGGCCGCAGGCAGGCTCCGTGCCATTGGCATAGAGCGCGGCCGACCGGAACGGGCGATGGCCTGACAGCATACCGAGGAACATCACATTCATGAAAAAACGCCCGTTTCCCACGAGGCTCCGGAAAACCCTTCGGCGCTATTGGGGAGCGCGGGTTTCCTCCGCCTGCTCCGCTCACCGACAAGCCGGCTCGCTCCGGCCGCGGCCGCGCCGTCCTCACGGCGCTGCGGCTGGAAAACGGTCTGCATCACCGGGAAAAATCAGCACGAAGAAGAGAAGAGCCAACAGATTGAGGCTCGGTCTATTCCGTCCTGCTCACCCGCGCAGCCGGCTCGGCAAGGAACGGCTTAAAGGCCGCGGCGACCTTGGCGAGAAAACCCTTGCTGAAGCTGCCCAGCATCTCGGCGTTGGGATCGTAATAGAAGGACATTTCCGCGATATCGTGGTTGAACTCCGAAACGGTGATCCAGGCGTCCTTCCAGTCACGGATGCCAGCGCGCCGGCATTCGAGCTGCGGGATTTCGAGCGCGGCTTGATCGGGACGTGGCGGCGTGCCGGAGATGGCTAGAATCACGAGATGGGTCTGCGTACCCTTGGGGATGGCCAGCACCATGCAGACGGGGCGTGACTTACGCCCTTCCGTTTCGCCCTTGTCGCGCTGCCACGCCCAGAGATACGGATAGCGAAAGATGGAGCCGTTGGCCGGAATCTCAGCCATCGGCGTCCGGCCCTTCCGCGATCAGGCGGTCCAGTTCGGGCATGATAAGATCGACCAATTCCTTCGGCGCTTCGCCCGCAGCATAAACGCGCCGGGGATCTCCCCGGCTTTTCATCGCCTCGAACTCATCGTAGGTCATGAGGACGTAGCGCGGCTTGCGGTGCTGCGTGATGGCGACCGGCTGGCGGTCCGCCGCCATGGTGACGGTCTTGATGTCGCGCAGCAGATCGACGGTGGTGAATTTCTGCATGGGCGGCCTCCTTCAACTAAGTCGAATTATACGAATAAATCGACTATTTCACAAGCCGAAAACCGTCGCCTGGGAATAGCAGCGGGCGCGGCGGAACACTGCAGAAGACCACCACCACCGAAAACCACCCGTTTCCCACGAGGCTCCGAAAAGCCCTTCGACGCTATTGCGGAAGAGCGGGTTTCCTCCACCTGCTCGCCTGGGGCTCGCTGCGGCCGCGGCCGCGCCGTCTTCACGGCGCTGCGGCTGGAAAACGGTCTGTATCACCATAATACAGTCGGCCACAAAGAGAGTGTTGGCTGGAAGCGAAAGCGTGAATCGATTTCATCGTCTCCATCCGCCGTTGGACATAACGGCGGGATCGAATCGTCGGAATGCTATTCTGAGAGGTCCCACGGATTGACGAGTGGGACACCCATGCCGTCGAAATCCCGGATGTTGCGTGTCACCAGGGTCATGCGACGGGTGAAGGCCGTCGCCGCGATATAGGCGTCGTTGATCGGCTTGGGATCAGGCACATGCCATCGGGCCGCCTGAACGGCCGCCGCCTCGTCCAGGGGCAGGATACGACCCGAAAACGTCGTGAGGACGGTATTTTCGAGCCAGTTGCGCAATACTTTTCCGGCGGCGGGATCATTGTGCTCCACCAGCCGCACACCAATTTCCAGCTCGTGCAGCACAACAGACGAAATGAAGGTCTCGGCCGGATCGACGGTTTCGTTCCAGACCACGACGTTGGGATGCGCCCTGCCGCTCGCAACCTTGCGCAGTTCGGACACGACATTGGTATCGAGCAACAGCATTAGGACAGATCGACCGGCCGGGCATGCTCGGTGCGCTGCGGGAGCGGCAAGTCGACGTCTTCCGCCCCTGGCGCGGCCAGCATGTCACCGAGCGTCCGCATCTTGCCGGTGAGCCGCTTGTACTCGTCAAACGACAAAAGCACATGCGCTGGCCGCCCCCTATCGGTGATGATGACAGGCCCCCCGTTGGCGGCCCGCTTTGCGCGGCCAAGATCTTGATTGAGTTCACGGCCTGAAAGTGTGGTGATGGCCATATCAAGCCTCCGAGAGTCGTGGTTACGTAACCACATTTAGTCCGTTTGAGCCGGAGTTGCAAGATGCCACTGCGCTGAGCGAACGAATGGAGCGTCGCGCTTCGCCTCGGGCGAGCAGGGGAGGGCCTTTGGGGCTCCTCTCGCACCGCTTTGCGCCCGCTCGATGCGGGCGCAAAGCGGTCACTGGCGCTGCTGCCCCTCCACGACGGGACGAGTGACAGGGTCGAACCCGATGACGGCCTCGTCGTCTCTCCTCTCGCCTTTCAGAAGGGTGATCGTGTAGCGGCTCGTTCGTGGTCCTCACTTTGCAAATTTCACTCCCATCTTCCACCATGGATCGTCAAAGTCCGGAATCTCGACGTCGCCACTTTGAAACCCCTCGATGGCGCTCTCGTGACCGGCCGCATCGATCTCCACGGTGATCCTGCATTCGGCGCGGAATGTTTGGATGATGGTAAGCGTCTGCTTGCTCACTGGCGTTTTCCTTTCCCGCTCGTGCCAACGACTAAAAGGCGAACGCGGCTTGACCGCTTGCCTGCACATAGGAGGCGCTATCGCCGGCTGCGTAACGCTCGCGCCCAAGCTCGGACCATTGGAGGAAACCGGCCCGATCATGGCGAAACCAGCCGTCCTCGATGCCGAAGATCATCCCCCACGCCACGATCTCGGCGGACAAGCGGCCGCTATTAATCGGCCAATGCTCCGCGCCCTTTTCCTGACGGCAAAGGCTCGGGGCCGAAAAGGCGCGGATGGTGGTGCTGCGCTCGCCGGGTTCTTGCGCGCCGGCCGCGTCCATGACCTTTCGGGTGTCGGCAATCGAGATGTAGCCGGACGCCTTTTTGTCCTCGTGATGGGAATAGCGGCATCCGAAGGCCACAGCCCGCATGATGCAGTGCGGCTCGGTGAATTCCCGCGTTTCCAGCAATTCTCGCCAATTCCCCGCCATGATCAGATCGACGGCGTGCCACCAGCAGGCGGTCGGCGCGGTGGAATAGTCGTGACGGTTCGGCGCGCCGTTGCGGGCGATTTCCAAACCCAGCATGGCCTCGACGTGGCGCACATAGGGATGGTCGGCCAAGAGAGGATGGCGAAGGCCGAGGGTACGCGGCTGATTGTCATCGGGGCGGCAAACCTCGATGGGAAAGCGGAACATGCGCGACGGCAGGTTCCACGGCGCAGGCAGATCGAAATTGTGCGGGACCGACAGGGAGTTGTTGATATCGAGAATAGCAAGGTTGGGCGCAAAGCCCTTCACCACAAGCGCAACGCCCAGCGTGTCGATGTTCGGGGCATCCATGATCATATCCTTGAAATCGTCGTCGAAGATTTCCGCGTGCGCCGAAGGGGAACAATCCCCCTCGGCCGGCCGGTGTTTCAGTAGCGCCATCACTCCCAGGGAATAACGGCCATCAGGTCTTCGTCGTCCTGACCGGGAAAGCGGCCGAGATTGGCATTGAGCCGGCCATGGCCGGTGTTCACGGAGAGGCTGAGATAGCCGCCGCCTTTCTGGTTCTTCTTCTTCCAGATGCCGCCGACTTCGATGCGCCGCCCACGCGGGGACTTGGCAAAGAGGCGATAGAGCGGCGCTTTCGCATTGGTGCTGGTGAAGGGTTCGCCGCTGATATCGAGGTCGTAAGAGATCGAGGCAATGTTCCCGCTGATCGTGTTGTCTTCGTTGACGCGGATGAAGTTGGAAAGTTCGGTCATGGTCTGTCTCCTGAGTTTGCGTTTCCCGAAGGGAAGCCCCCTTGGGCGAAGCCTCTCCGGTCTTTCCGGGGGAATGGCCTCTGACATTCCCCCGGACGGAGCGGGGAGGGCGACAGCCCGCCCTGCGGCGACGGTCGGACGGGTCAAGGGGTCGTGACGGGGAAAAAACGGAAGGTTCGGCCGCAGGCGGAAAGCCGTTTATTTGCCGGCGCGACAAGCGGCTGTGCCGCGCCTGCCCCTTGATCCGAACGACCGGCGCTGTCATGGGGCGGAAACAGAGGTGCGGCCCGGCGTCGGGCCTCAGTGCCGGGGGTGTAGCCACCGACTGGACAAGCGATCGTTACCGGCATCGGCGGAGACGGCCGCAGGCTGGCTCCGTGCTTCGCATAGAGCGCGTCCGACCGGGACGGGCGGTGGCCCAACTGGCATTTCTGCGAGTTGCCGATGCCAATCCTGCAGCGACGCTCCGATCCGACAGGGATGACTCGCTGAAGGAGAAAAGCAATGGAGACGGCGCCAACCCCCATCCTCTATACCGTGACCGGCAAGTCGCACCTTGGCGAACACCGCTGGGACGACCCTTCCGTGCCGGCCTATTTCTTCCAGGACAGGGACACGGCGAGACAGGCGTTGCTGGACTTGCGTGCTGATCTGCTGGCTGGTCTCGATCCCGACGATAGTCCGCTCTGCCTGGAAAAGATCGAAACCGTTCCGATGACGGCCGCCGCTATCATGGCTTTGCTGAATGACGGTTTTGCTGCCATCATCAATTACGCGGTCATCGAAACGATAGGCCCGGCACCCGACGCCGCCTGATGAAGCGATCAGTTGACGAGCGTCGGTCGCGGCAGCACCCGTTCGCTCACGGGGCAACCTTCCTGAAGCTTGGTCCAGGAAGAGACGTTAAGCTTCATCTCGCAGCGGGCAAGATAGGAACCGCCGTCGACACGAAGGCAGGATGTTTCGCCGAGCTTGAACATGACGCCGCGATTTCGGCATTTGCAGTTGTGGGCATCTGCCCCGGTATGGATCAGGGCCATGATCAGGCCGGCTACGAGCACTCCAAGACGCATGGCTGAGGCTCCTACCGATGTACAGCCAGACTACACCCGCTCCCCGACATCGTCAAAGTAGCCACCTGTCATCCCTTCGCCTGGATGGCTGGAAGGTTCCACGGGCGACGTTGCTCGGACAAGTGACCGCATATAGATTGCAACGACACCTGGGAGATCGGAACCATGGCGCTGAAGCGAATGGACAATGTCGGGATCGTGGTCGAAGACCTCGATGCCATGATCGATTTCTTTCTCGAACTCGGCCTTGAACTGGAAGGACGGGCGATGATCGAGGGCGAGTGGGCCGGGCGCGTCACTGGTCTCGGCGACCAGCATGTCGAGATCGCCATGATGCGGACGCCCGACGGCCACAGCCGGCTCGAACTCTCCCGCTTCCTCAGACCAACCGTTATCGCAGATCATCGAACTGCCCCGGTCAACGCTCTGGGTTACCTCCGCGTCATGTTTACCGTCGACGATATCGGCGAGACCCTCGAACGGTTGCACACGCACGGCGCGCAGCTCGTCGGCGAAGTCGTCGACTACAAGGACGTTTATCGGCTCTGCTACATCCGAGGGCCTGAGGGGCTGCTGATCGGGCTCGCCCAAGAACTCAGCTAAGCGCAATACCAGTTTCCGCCGCCATCAGGCGTAGGCGCCGACCGATAATAGGGAGAATAACATGGCTATGTCCGGCCATGAACGCGCTGCCTTCGAACGGCTACTGAAAATCGCGAGAAGCGACACCGGGCAGTCGCGGCGCGTGGCGGCGTTTATCCTGGCATGGTGGAACGCCGGCAGCCTCGGCGGTTTCGATCTGGCGGACCTCTTCGGCGTCGATCAGGCGATTGCCGCCGACATGGGAACGGTCTTCATCTGCCTCGGTCGCCAATCCGAAGCGTTCTATCCGGAAGACTATCAAACGGAGATCAAGGCACTTATCGAGGCGTGGCGGCCTGAGATCTGGGCCGCAAGCCAAAACTCACCGGCCTGACGGGCGGGAAGGGAGTTCGAGGGATGGGGCTTTGGGGCACCCCTCGTCCTGCCCCGCGCCGCTCGACGCGGTGAGGGGCAGGCATACGGCAACCGGCGCTGACCAAGTCGCGGTTCCACAAACGCAAAAAGACGTCCGACCTTTCGGCCGGGCGTCCCTGTATGAATAATAGGTCTGCTCACGCCTTTAGCGCGGCCATCCTTTCGCCCAGCAACCACAGGGCCTTGTTGAGCTTGATATCCTGATCAATCCCGTTGACGGCGCGGGATTTCACGCGGCGCGGCCTGCCGAGGTCGTCGCGGCCGACGCCACGCAAGCCTCCTTTGATGGCGTTTTCCTGAACCACGTTCCACGTCGTCCAGAGGTCGTTGGCGCGGTCGTCGTGGCGGCGGGGAACAAGCAACTGTTCCGGCTTGATCGGCGTGGTGGTCTCACCTTCATTGTCTCCGAAGCGAAGAACATGGGCGGCATCCGCCAGAATTCTTGCCTCCTCGGAGTTCATGCGCATGGTCGACCAATCCTGCGGGGCGGCAAGGGTGCGTTCGGCTTCGCCGAGGACACGATAGGTGCCCTCGATAACCTTGTGCTGCACGTCGCCGGAATGGCGGACCTTGATGGCGTCGATGGTGCCGGTCTGCGTCACCAAGGAATTCAGGCAACGGACGCGGAAAAGTCCAGCCATCAATTCGTAGGCGCTGGTTCCGTCATTGGCGTTTTTGAGGAGGATTTCGCAAACGGTGTCCCCGACATTATAGACCTTGCCGTCGCCGATGCGGCGCATACGGATAAGATGCTTGGTGAAATCGGCCTTGCCCTCGATACGGCTGCGGGACTGCTTCGCGCCGACCGGCATGAAACCTTCGTTCATGAGGCCGCGCAGCACCTCGATGGTCGGGATTGGTTTGAAACGCTCGGACCGGCTCTCATGGGCGGTCACGGCAAAGATCGACGGCGCGATGCGGCGCATTTCGGTTTCGGTCAGGGCGCGGCCGGTGTCGAAACGGGCGGTCTCGGTGTAGATGCTCATTGTCTGTCTCCTGTTTTCCCGTTTCCCGAAGGGAAGCCCCTTTCGGGCGAAGCCTCCCCGGTCTTTCCGGGGGAATGGCCTCTGACATTCCCCCGGACGGAGCGGGGAGGGCGACAGCTCGCCCTGCGGCGACGGTCGGACAGGTCAAGGGGTCGTGGCGGGGAAAAAACGGAAGGTTCGGCCGCAGGCGGAAAGCCGTTTTTTCGCCGGCGCGACAAGCGGCTGTGCCGCGCCTGCCCCTTGATCCGAACGACCGGCGCTGTCATGGGGCGGAAACAAAGGTGCGGCCCGGCGACGGGCCTCAGTGCCGGGAGCGTAGCCACCGACCGGACAAGCGATCGTTACCGAGATCGGCGAAGACGGCCGCAGGCTGGCTTCGTGCTTCGCACAGAGCGCGGCCGACCGGAACGGGCGGTGGCCCATGGCCTGCAGTCAGGATGGCTTCTTCGCGAGGAGATTGAAGAGCTGCGCGATGACATCGGTGGTGTAAACCTGTTCCCCGTCGCGTTCGTAGCTGAAATTCGAGATCCGGGACTCGACATAGACGAGATCGCCCTGCCCGACATTTTCTTCGATCCACGCGGCCTGCTTCTTGTCGAGGATCGTTACCTGTGTCCAGTCGGTGGCGGTTTTCCGCTCGCCGTCGGCCTGCCATTCGCGATTGGTGGCGATGTTCACCTTCAGCACATTTTTTAGTTTCAGGATGTTTCCGACGTGGCCGAGCAGGGTGTGACGGTTGACAGTCCGCATGGATTTAAACCTTCCTTAACCGCTAGAATCCGTTTATTTGTGCAACTCGAACCAATGCCGCTCGGTTTGGCCAGAGGTGTCATTCTTGATGTCGAAGAAATAAGGCTCTGACCTAAGCGGTCGAGACATGGAGACGGTTTGTATGCAGCTCCGCTGCCGATCAGAGTTGTAGAGGCTGTGCGTGTTGCCTTGGCAAACGTTGACTGTCTTGATGCACAGATCGCCTTCCCTGGCGAAGCCGTTGCGGTCTCTGCTGCTGCCCACCTGATATCCTTCCGGGCATTCCGCATATTGCTCGAAACCCGGCGCTCCGCTGGCTGCCTCCGGGCAGGCGGGCCAACTGAAACCGGGCTTCTTCATCGCAGACATCAGGCGGTTCATCGGTGGGAAACAGGCGGGCACGCCTCTCCAAGATGGATTGGACGACGAAGCGCAGAGCAAGACTTCGCAACCCCATTCGCTGCCCGCGGCGGGGGCCGCGAACACGGCGACCGCGAGAAGCACGCCGACGGTGACGTAGACAGGTTTGGAATTGACAGGCATCGGCCACCCTTTCTAGAAACACAACAATAAATAAATTATAGTTTATACGATGACGACGATCAAGCGCAAGAAGACCGACACTGACCTGGGGACGATGATCCTGCGAAACATGGCGATCGTCATGGAGCGCGAGCGAGAGAAGCGTGCCCTGACAAAAAAGGAATTTGCGCAACTCTGCGAGATTACCACGCCGTATTATTTCAGCATGCTTGACGCTACGGCGAACCCATCGTTGCAGGTCATTGCGCGGATCAGCTTAAATCTGAAGGTCCCGATGGAGGAGCTGTTGATGGGCGTTCGACCAAAAGATAGCTGAATCAGGTGGCCCAGGTCGCTTTCGTCGTCGTAAAAAGGCGCTGCACCAAATGTGAAATATAGTTTATCATTTTCCCCCGTATCAATGAGCCGGACGTGGCGTTCGGACCAATAGGGGATGATGGATGTTGAACTATCCGCTGATTTCGGCGCTGCTGCTAAACGCGACCACCGCAAGCGCGGGGGACAATCCGATGTGGCGCAGCAGCTTCACGTGGTCCTGCAAATTCACCTCGGTCATACGATGCGAGCGATCGGTCGATTGCGCATCAAGCGGCGAGGCGGGAAGGCTAGAGTTGGCCTACCGCGAGAACCATCTGGTTGACGGCGAGGGCCAGGCCCATCAGATCAAACGTCACTATGTTCAAACGGTCACGGACAGCCCGATCGTGAGCGAGGTAAAAATCGAGCTCGATACGAACGAAGTGCTCTGGCTTTCACCAGCCGATGGGGCAGGGGCATTTTCCGACAACTGGGTCGGTGTTATGCTATCGCCGAAAGCAGGTGTGATCGTTCAGGAGCTTCGACCACTGATCTGCAAGCCGATAAAATAGTGCGCCGCCGCCTCTGGTTATTGTGCCGCCTGATGAAAGTCGCTGATGATCGCGTCTGGACCCTGCTATATTTCCATCCCAGTGCCTTATGCGACCTGACGACTGTGTTTGAGCCTCAGCGCCCAAGCGCCGATAGTCTCGCTGTTGTCTGCCCTCTTCGCTCTAAGACGAGAGAAGCCGGGCACGAGGGTTAGCTTAACGTCGAACATCACCGGGATGGAGTAGATGTCCGCCGCGTGACGGTTCTGAAACGCTGCCTCAGCCTCTTCGACGAAGGTCGGTCCGATATCCCTGAAAACCGATAGCAGAAGGAGGACGATCGCTGTACCAGAGATTGCCAATGAGGTGCCGAACGGGGTTACGGCGGAGCTGGCAGCGGAGGCGAATGGATAAATCGTTGACGGTACGAACACGGCCACAACAAACAGGACTGCCTCCCACCAGAGGCGGGGCGCACGCGGCCTACTGTTTGACGCTTCAGACATTCCATCATCCATCGCTGTTGTCGGCGCGCCCAGACTCTTAGAGGATATTCAAAGACCGATCAACCAACGCATACCCGACTTTTGTCACGTTATATCATATCGTGTAAGTTTCATTATGGAACTAAGCTATTGATTCTATTACCTAGTAGGTGATTAGGCTGAAGGTGGCAAACGCACCTTCGTCTGTCGCTTGGGAAAGTTATAACCGACATCCGTCTTGATAGGCCCTCGCGAGTTCGACGTCGTATCGCCTCCCACACCTGCACGTAGACCTCTTCGCCCTCGTCATCGCAAGGCTGAAGCAGATAAGGTGGCGTGCCGGCTCATACAGAAGCGCCTGCTTCGTCGCCTCGGGTCCGCACGAAGATCATAGGCCCACAACAGGCATGCGCTGTGCAGGTGAGAGACGTTCGGCTCGTCCAACGGGGGCGATTGTTCAGGAGCCTGTCGCTTCATCAACACCATCGAGGGCTCGGTTGGGCGAGCAACACATTCCTCGTCTTCGCGCCCGTGGACTACCATGGAACTTACCCGTAGATCCAGCCGTGCGGGACCGAAGGGGCCTCCGTTCTGCCGCTCCCTTCATGTCGAACCGCTGGTTCCGTCACGTATTCCCGGCCGGTTTGAAAACCACGCGCACCTCAACTGTGGAATCGTATTCACCGCCACCTTGGAGGGGACGCTTCCATGAACGCTGAATCTGTGAATCTCTATCGTGGCGCTCAAGTTTTTGAGGGGGGTCGACCACCAAGGGCGAAGTGCTGACGTTTCCGGGCGCCCGCGCTTGCGAATTGCTCGATGGCCGGCCAACCAGTCGAGCCAGCGACGGCAGACGATCCGGATCGTGTTCGGGCGATGCCACCTTCGATTCATCCGGTTTTCCGTAACGGTGACCAGTCCCATCTGCGCCGCGTCGCGGATCGCGTAGCGCGCGGTCGTGCATCCGACGCCTGCGCGAGCGGCTATTTCCGGAAGCGACATGCCGGAAAACCCATGGTCGATGACGGCGCAGGCGATAACAGCGAGAACCGCCAGCTTGCTGACGGTAAGCGTCTTGGCGATGCATGTCGGAATGATGCAATCCTTGGCGAGCGCGCGGCGGCGCAGCCGGCCAGCCGCTCGTTTGCCCTCGGGAATGTTTAGCCGCCGGCAATTCGGTCGAATTGCCGACAGGGCGACGGGACCGACCGGCCCCCTGCCCGACCAGGGTTCCGTTCGAACCGTTCTGCGTTGATGCTCGATGACCGGCGCTAGATACTCCATCTCGTTGTCGCCCAATAGCCCTTCTCCATTCAAGATCCAGGCGGATTTTGCGCACTCGTCGATCTGCTGAAGGGTGCGCGCTGCAAGCAGGCGCGCCAATAGGTTCGGCCCATAGGCCGTCGGGGATGCGGCAAGCATGATCTCTCCTTTTTATCGGCGGCGGAGAGAAGTCCAAGACGCACGTATTCGTGGCAAGAATTAACTTGCAGCGGTCTCTTCAATGTGCGAGAAAATCGGTGGCTATAAGACTTTCCGCACATCATCGTGTGTCTCTGAACCTGTCTCTCCGAGGCGGGTTTTATTTTGTCTACGGCATAGGGCCTCCTTGGCTCGTTCGCTGACATAGCGAGTCGCAAAGCTAATTATATTTTACGGACGAAACAAACATAAACCTACCCATGCCGTGAAAACACCGCTTTTGACTCGTGTACGGGTTGCGCGCGACATTGGGCTTGGCGGAGGATTCGCCCGGCCCGCTATCACCTCATCGACTGCACTTGCGCTGACATGCGTGCGCAACGGACAGAGCGAACTATCATCCTCCTGGACGCCGGCGGCGCAGGGACGGTGACAGGAAAGGATGACCGTAAATGGCCATTGAGAATGCCGCTGAGCTGGTGAAACTCCTCGCCAACGAATTTAACCGCCGCGGAACCAAGCCTGACGAATTCGGCGAGCTGACTGGCATCTCCGAAGAGCGCCTTGAACTTCTCCGGAAAGGAGCGTGGAACAAGCTGACGCTTCGGGAAATCGCGATTATCAGCGAGACCCTTCACGTCGATCTCTGGAGGCAGTGACTATTCCTGCCTCAGCATCACGGAAGCGGGATGAACGAAGGTTCCAGCCCACAGGCCGTTTCGGTCTTCCTTCGCAGCAGATTCAGCAACGGCATAGGCCGACGATACCGGCGCTCCGGAGGGGAATACGGCGGCAAATGCAGCGCCCGAGGAAATGAGCGCGGTCCCAACATCGACGGTCGTCCCATCGATCTCGGCCGCGCAGACGACGAAGGTGGCGCCGTCCTTGGCGTCGCCGAGCGGCTGGCAGCCGACGGAGCCGGTCGAGAACAGTGCAGCAATGGACGCGATCGAACGCATCCCGCAATCGACATCTTCTCCCTTAGGTGAGCGATAGGTCGTTCCACGAAGGCATGCCTGAACGCCGAACAGCCTGAACTTCCGGCTTTTATAGGCCCAGGTATCGCCCGTCTCAAAGGTGACGGCGGCCGGAAACGAGATGGTCTGCTCCTGCGCGGCGGCAGAAGAGGCGGCTAGCACGGCGATGGCCACCAAAAGCTCAATCCGCATTCTGGAATCCCATCGATCGTGAAAGTGAATGCGACACCTCAAGGTCAGGGCGGCGGGAGCGGCCGTCCGGTGTCCGCCCGATCGCGGCAAGGCCGAGGAAGACCATGCTGTCATCGTCGTTTGCGGTCTTGAACGGCACGCCCTTGCCTCCGACGAGGACGAAACATGACGCCGGTGTGGTCTGCCCATCGGCAGGCGCAAGCAGCAAGGTTTTGCACAGGATGACGCTGGCCCGTCTATTGTAGACCGCATCGGTATAGTCACGCGCCGCCTCCGTGCAGTTCCAGGTCTGCACCCGATTGTAGACGACGGTTTCGCTCGGGCAGGCGGTCAGGCCGCGCAAGGCAATCTTCCTGCCCGCGATCGTTCGATGAACCGGACCGTCGATCTCGACCTGTCCTTCCAGCTTCTCGACCGACCGCGCCGCAAGTTTCCCTTCGGCGTCGTAACGCTCCAGCGCGAATACCTTCGAACCCTGCGCCGCGAACTGGCGGAGGTATTCGGGAGACGGTTCCACATAGGGATTCTCGCCTTCTGCGACGGCGAAAGACACGCCTCCGATCAGCAGCAGGCCAGCCAAACCGAGAACTTTGAGTTGTTTGTGCATAGCAGCCATAGCCATTTCCGAATTGACAGGTGAATCCTACGCGAGATAACTATAATTTACTCGACGATACGGCAACCCGGACAAGCGCATTGAAAACAACCCTGCTTATGCTCCTCATTTCGACGTCGGCGACTACCGCGCAAGCCTGTGAGCCGGTCGATAGCGACGGCGTTCTGGAACTGGTGCGGACAATCGCCAATGAGGAAGAACTGGACCCCGATCTGGCGCTCGCTGTGGTTGATGTCGAGAGCGCCGGCGGCAGGCACCAGGTCTCCGACGCCGGCGCCGTCGGCATTATGCAGCTGATGCCGGAAACCGCCTCTGACTATGGCGTGACGGACCGATGCGATCCGGAATCCAACATCCGCGCCGGCGTCCGCTACCTCAAGAAGCTCTATGGCGAGTTCGACGATCCGCTGTTGATGCTCGCCGCCTACAATGCCGGTCCAGAGCGCGTCTATCAGAAGGGCGGCATTCCCGAGTTCAACGAGACGGCCCAGTACATTGTCAAGGTGATGAACCGCTGGACGCTGAACGGCAAGGCGTCGGCGGCCGATGAGAAGCGCCGCGGGAACAGCAACCCTCGCAAAGAGACGGTCGCGCTCGCGCCCTCTCCCTGGCGCGACCAACACGTCTGGACCGCCGAATAGCGCCGGTCCTCAACTTCATCCTCCCAAGATCAGAGGGACATCAGAATGAGCATTTTCCCGAACACGACGCGCCCGCGCGGCAAGGCCCTCCTGTCATTGGCGCTACTTGCGACTTCCATCGCGCTGGTCCCGGAATCCGCCTATGCGCAGTCGGCAGCCCCTGTCGAAGGCATCCTCGAATGGTTCGTCGGCGTGCTGCAGGGCAATGTTGCGCGCTCGCTCGCGATCATCGCCGTCTGCTTTCTCGGATTCCTTTTTCTGACCGGGCGAATGGCCTGGCAGGGTGCGATTTCCATCGTCATCGGCATCGCCATCATCTTCGGCGCCGCCGAGCTGGTCGATGCCATGAAGGCGGCGGGGGGCGTCTGACATGCGTGACGACACTCCCGATGTTGAACCACTGATTCAGCCGCTGACCCGGCCGCCGATGTATTTCGGGGTCGATATCATCGTGTTCGTGGTGAACGGCATTTTCGGGATCGTCGTCTTCATCGCGTCGTCGAGTTTCCTGGCGCCGCTGGTCGTCCTGCCCGTCCATTTCATCGCGCTGTACCTCTGCCAGCGGGACATCCACATCGTCCGCGTGGCGCAGGTTTTCCTGTCGATACGCCGGGCGATCCGTAACCGACGCTTCTGGAAAGCGGGGAGCTACGCCCCATGAATATCGTCAATCACGATCTGAAGTTCGGCCGCGAGCGCGCCCGTGATCTCGGGATCGGCACCCACGTGCCCTACCTCCGCCATGTCGACGAAGAAACGATCGTCACCAAATCCGGCCTGCTGTTGCAGGTGATCCGGCTATCCGGCCTGCCATACCAGACGATGGATCAGTCGGAAATCAATGCCCGCCTCGCAAACCGCAACATGACGGTCCGCTCGCTTGGATCATCACGTTTCGCGCTCTACGCCACCATAATCCGGCGACAGACCAAGCCGGCAATCGACGGCGGTTTCGACAACCCCTTCGCCGACGAGCTGAATGCCCGTTACATGGACGGGCTGCAGCACCGAACGATGTTCGTCAACGAGCTTTACGTGACCGTGATCCGCCGGCCGATGACCGGCCGCGCCGGCAAGGTCGACCGCATGTTCGACATCTTCCGCATAGCCGACAACGAGGTCGAAGCACGAGGTGAAGCGCTACGCGACCTGAAGGACATGGTGTCCGGCATTGTCGGCGATTTCCGCTCCTACCGTCCGGAAATCCTCTCCTGTGTCACCCGTGACGGCGGCCTCTACTCTGAGCCCGCCGAGTTCTTCGCCAAGATCCTTGCCGCTGGCGACGAGCGGACGATGCCCCTCCCCCGCATGTCGCTCGCCGACTATATCGGGACTGGCCGGATCATGTTCGGCCGCAAGGCGACGGAAATCTGGTCGGCGGATGGCGCGACCTCAAAGGTCGCCGCCATGGTGTCGATCAAGGAATACCCGCCAATGACGACGCCCGGCCAGCTCGACGGGCTGCTGCGCCTCCCCTACGAACTCATCGTCACGCATTCCTTCGCCCCGGAGGACCGGACAACGGTCACGGAGGCGATCGCCACCATCAGCCGGCAGATTTCCAATTCCGACGATGGCGGCACGGCGGTTGAGGATGATATCGAGACGGCGCGTGACCGGCTGGCCTCAGGTGAAGTGGTGTTCGGAAAACATCACATGACGGTGGGCGTGCTTGAGCGCGACCTGTCGCGCCTCAACCGAGCCGTCGCCGATGTCACTGCCGAACTGGCACGCATGGGCGTCGTTGCTGTTCGCGAGGACCTCAATCAGGAGGCGGCCTGGTGGGCACAATTACCGACCAACTTTTCATACATCGCCCGGCAAGGGCTGATCTCGTCGGTCAACTTCGCCGGCCTGTTCTCCGCGCACAATTTCCCGTCCGGTCAGACGCAGAAGGTCCATTGGGGGCTGCCGATCTCGCTGCTGGAGACCACCAGCCAGACCGCCTATTTCTTCAATTTCCACGAGGCGGATGTCGGCAACTTCACGGTCATCGGCCCGACCGGCTCGGGCAAGACGGTGGCGCTGTCCTTCCTATTGGCCCAGGGCATGCGCGTCGAACCGCGCCCGCGCTGCGTCTTCATCGACAAGGATCGCGGTGGCGAGATCTTCGTGCGCGCGATGGGCGGCCGCTACGAGCGGCTATCGCCGGGCGAACCGACCGGCTTTGCGCCGTTGCAGCTTGACGACACCCCGACTAACCGGAGCTTCGGCAAGACGCTGGTCTCCTACCTCGTCACACCCTCGGACCGGGTGCTGAATGCCGAGGAGATGGCGGTGATCTCCGATGCGGTCGACAGCATCTACACCGACTTCGAGCGGCCACAGCGGCGTCTCGACATGCTGGCCGAGGCGCTGCGCGGGCGGATGCGCTCCGGCATTGGCGACCTCGCCGACCGGCTGAAGGAATGGACCACGGGCGACAAGGGCTGGCTGTTCAACAACCCGAACGACAAACTAGATTTTGCCGGCTCAGTGATCGGCTTCGACATGACGGAGATCCTGTCCGACAAGCGCACGCGCTCGGCAGCGCTCCTCTATATGTTCCATCGCATTCAGGAAATCCTCGACGGCCGCCCCTCGATGATCTTCCTCGACGAAGGCTGGCGCTTGCTCAATGACGAGGTCTTCTCCGGCTTCATCAAGGACTGGCTGAAGACGATCCGCAAAATGAACGGCATCGTCGGCTTCGGCACGCAGTCGGCCGCAGACGTCGTGCGCTCCGACCTCCGCAACACAATCATCGAACAGACGATGACCAATATCTTTTTCCCGAACGCTTCCGCCGATGAGGAAAGTTACCGCAAGGCGTTCGGCCTCTCCGAGAAGGAATTTCGGTTCGTGAAGCAGGCGGACAAGACGAGCCGCACCTTCCTCATCAAACACGCCCAGGACTCGGTGATCGCGCGGCTCGACCTGTCGGCGATGCCCGACCTGGTGAAGGTCTTGTCCGGACGACCGGAGACGGTTCGCGAGTGCCAAACGCTCCGCCAGGCCTATGGCGACGAGCCGGGCGCGTGGCTCCCGCATTTCTGTGGCTGGACGATCTCGGAGGCGACCGATGCGTAGAACGATCCTGCTCCTCCTTTCTGCCGCGCTCGTCACCGCGCCGGCGCCCGTCGCCTTCGCGGACATTCCCGTGATCGACGATGACATGAAGGAAAAGCGTGCCGAGGACGAAGACCATTCGAAGAAGGACTCCGAAACGCAGGTCGACCAGCTCGAAAAGCAGACGGTGACGAATTGCAACATCTCCCAGAAGGAGAAGAACCGCCGCCTCTATCGCTCGCCGGCGCAAGCCGTGAACGAGGACGCCAAGAACGTCGAGCTGATCAAGCATTATGCGAAAAAGCACAACGTTCCGGTCGGCCTTGCCCTTTCGGTGGCGCATGCCGAGTCTGGAATTTCGACTTGCTCGGGTTCTCCGACCGGCGTGAAGGGCGTGATGCAGCTGACGAAGCGTACCGGCAAGGGCATGGGTTTCGACCGTGATATCAACGAGGAGAACATCGAGGGCGGCGTCAAATACCTCGGCATCGGCGTCAACAAGTGCGGCAGCACCGATTATGCCTGCCTCGCGTCCTGGTACAACGGCTCGACCGCGGCGGAGCAGAAGAACTGGGCCGGCAAGGTCGGCCGGAACCATGGCTGGTTTAATTCATTCGCCGGCGGCTCGAACATCGAGGACATCTCCTCGCCGTCCTATAAATCCTATGTCGATTACGGTTCCGGAGCGACCCGCAGTTCCAACAGCACCGCGGCCGGCGCGGTCAACCGTGCCGTTTCGGGGATCGACGCAAGCACCGCACGCGTCCAGGAGGCAGGCCGCCGCATCGATGCGCTGTCGGCTTCGGTCGGCGCGTCGGAGATCTATCAGGATGCCTGGGACGACAACACGCAGGCCCGCGCCGTCAATGCCGAGTTGCTGAACAACCTGATCACGGCCCGCAACCTGTTCAACGAGCTGCTGCAGGCGCGCATGCAGATGCGGCTTTCGAAAACGTCCGAGACGGCCAAGACCCTGAAATCCGACAGCAAGGTCAACCCCTACAGCTGCGATCCGGTCATCCTCGAAGAGATGAAGGTGCCGCGCGAGGATTGGCCGCGCTGCGCCGTGGTCGCGGCCGCCGACGCCGATAACGAAATTCTCTCGTCCGGCGGCAGCGACCGCTCGATCGGCAACAATCTTCTATCCATCCAGAACGCCGCCAAAGCGGCCGATTAAGGGGATTCCCATGAACAAGCTGCTTATCGTCTCCGCCGCCCTCGCCTTCTCAACGCCGGCGCTCGCCGATATTCCGGTGATCGACAACACCAATCTCGCCATCGCCAAGAAAAATGCCGAGAACACCGGCGAGATCATGAAAACCAACACCAACATCCTCGAAAAGACCAAGGAGATCCTCGGCGCGCTCTCCGGTAGCCGCGACGGCTCGATGGGGATTTCTTCGACCGGCCTCGGCGGCAACATGTCGGTCTCGGCCGCACCGTCCTTCAGCTCGATCATGAACGGCGGCACGCTGTCGTTCGGTGGGCTTGGCTCAGACGCGCAGAATATCGCAGCGACGCTGATCAACGGCTTGCAGCTGGTTAAACAGGTCAAGGCGATCGTCGAAGGCGAGGATGCCGGCGCGATGAACAATGCCTTTTCCGGCGCGGTCAATACCGTGGCGCTGCTCTCGGCGCTGACGCAGCAGGCATCGAAAGGTGTGTCTCATCGCGAGCAATCGCTTCAGTCGGCCACCGGCCAGATCGGCTCGGCCGAGGACGTGAAGGGCTCGGTCGACGCCAACACTCGCATGCAGCTGGAGACGGCGCGCACCATCAACGAGCTGGTCGGTGTCTCGAATGGCGCGGTCTCGGCGCTGAACACCGAAATGCAGATGCGGCTGACCCAGCAGTCGGAGACGGCCAAGATGCTGCAGTACAAAGACGTCAACCCGTTCAAGTGAGGCCGCATGCGATTGCCCGTTGCCATCATGCTCTCCGGTCTCGCGCTGCTCGCCGGCTGCCAGACGAAGGGTGAGAAGAAAGCCCCCTGCCCACCGATCTCCGGCTATATCGAGGCCGACGATCTGTGCGGTCCGGCCATACCGGTCAACGACGCCTTCGCGCCCGTCCTGAAGGAATAGACGGATGGCGGCGACCACGATCATCTCGGACATCTTCTCGAAGCTCGACGCCATCGGCGAGACGTTCATCAAGAACGCCTATGACGGCCTCGCGCTTCAGGTGAATGTCCTGTTCGGGTCGATGCTCACCCTCTATGTCCTCTGGTGGGGCTATATGATCCTCGCAGGCCGCGACGGTTTCTCCGTGCCGGAGGCGGCGTGGCGCTTTGGCCGCGCCTTCTTCATCTATTATATGGCGACGAACTGGGGCGCATTTTCCGCCACGATTTATAAGCTCGTGCAGGAGGTGCCAAACCTCATCTCCGACACGATTATCGAATCGATCGCTGGTTCCGGTGGTGCGCTCGATGGCGGCACCGGCGACACGACTGGCGTCGTGAAGATCCTCGACGCCGTGTTCGAGACCGCAGGTAAGATTTATGAGCAGGTAGCTACCGGCACCTTCGAATATGTCGGCGCTCTTATCGGTGCGATCGTCTTCGTCGTCGCGATGACCTTCATCGCCGTTGCGGCGGCCGCGATCCTCGCCGCCAAGCTGATGCTGTTCATCACCCTGGCGCTGGCGCCGGTGTTCATCATCCTGGCGCTTTACCGCTGGACCTTCCGCTTCACCGACGGCTGGCTGCTGCTAATGGTCAATATGATGGTGACGCAGACCTTGATGATGGCGTTCCTCGCATTCCTCTACCAGCTGATCGAGCTGGCGATCAACACGGCCAACAACACCGCAACCGAAAGCAAGCTCTCCTATGTCGCGCCGTTTGTCATCGTCTGCCTGCTCGGGATAGTGGTGTTTCGGTTTATCCCGTCATTCGCCGCATCCATCGTTGGGGGCAGTGTGTTGGGGCAAGGTGATTCCGCCTTCATGGGCGGCCGGCGCTCGGTCGCCTATGCTGAACGCCAGGCGACCGGACGCGCCCGAATCTTGCGGGCCGGCCTTGGGCGCCGCCGCACATCGTCGGATGTGCAGGCAGCGCGCGCCCGCGCTATCCAGCGAGAAACTGAAAAAAACGGGCAACTTTAGGGTAGTCTTTCATGCGCATTCTTTATAACTATAGTTTATCCGAGGGAGAAAGGCCGTGGATCAGCCCTGGCAAGATGATCGTCGGCGCTCCGCCGCCATGGACGCGCAACACCGTCACAACGAGGAGATGGCTGAAAGCGATCGCACCGAAACAAAGAAAGGCGGTGGCTTCGGCTATCTGGTGTTCATGGTCACTGTCATTTTCTTCAAGCCCTTCGCCGAGTATTGCATCGATCTCTACAACACGCTGGCCGGATACGCTCATAGCCTCGCCGCCTTGTTCGGCCTTTGATCGCGGAGGATTCGTGATGAGCAACATCACCTCGACGATGATTGCGCTCGCGTTGCTTGTTCCCGTTACGGCATGGTCTCAATCGCCAAGCTCGATCCTGCCTCTGTTGACCGGCGCGTATGCACCGGCCGAAGGTGGCTGCGAAGCCGCAGCCGCAGCGTTCATCTATGTCGAGGACAAGGGAATCGGCGCGAACAAGACTGCCGGCAAAGTTCTTTCCGTCAAACAGGTCGGCGGAACCTATGTTCTCGATGTGCTGTGGGTCGAAGCCGGGTCCGATGAACCCGACGGCGACCGCGACACGGTCCGCATCGAGGTGAAGGATGATCGCTCCTTCCACTTCTCCAATACAGCGTCGAAGAAAAGGCTGATGAAGTGGTGCAGCTAGGTCTTCGGACGACTGTACCACGGACTGAACGCTCCACGAATCCAGGCAAACCAGCCCTCACCTCAGCACCGATTTGGCCGGTAGAGGTGATCGCTCGGCCTGACGAATAAACTATATTTAACTCCGCGGGATTGGCGGTTTATCGGAAGTCCAAATGAGCAAAGCAGAGCCAACCGAACATACACCCGAAACTCCGCCGATCGACCTGACCGCCTATTGGAAAGCCGGCGCCTCATGGGAGGCGGAGCTGTATCGCAAGGAGCGTCGCTCGCGAAAGATCGCCTGGACCGTCGCGACGGTCGCGGGCATTTCCACGCTGCTCAGCCTTTCGGCCCTGAACCTCCTCGTTCCGCTGAAGCAATTCGAGGCCGTGGTGGTGATCGCCGACAAGACGACCGGTTTCGTCGAAGTCGCTCGCTCCCTGAACGAGAGCAAGCTTTCCGAGAACGACGCGATCAAGACGGCGAACATCGTGCGCTATATCCGGGCGCGCGAGACCTACGATCCTCGGGCGCTGAAGGACAATTACGATCTCGCCCAGCTCTATTCGACAGGGCAGGCCGCGACGGACCTCCGCCATGACTTCGAACCCTCGAACCCGCAATCGAAGGACAAGGTGCTCGGCCGCAACACCCGTATCGCCGTCACCATCAAGTCCGTGTCGTTCCTCAACGCTTCCACCGCGACCGTCCGCTTCTCGACGGAAACGCGGCGCGACAACACCCTCCGTCGCGAGCACTGGGTCTCGGTGGTCCGCTTCCGCTACACGACGGCGCCGCTGAAGAACGAATACCGGTTCGACAATCCGCTCGGCTTCCAGGTCGTCGAATACAGGCGCGATCAGGAATCGTTGCCCGAAGTGCTGCCGGCAGACAAGGCTGCGCGCTGATGCGGAAATCTCTCATCTCCTTCACGGCGGTTGCCCTTCTTGCCATGGCGATCCCATCGATGGCCGCCGATCCTCGCATCCGCTACATCACCTTCAACAATAACTCCGTCGTGACCGTGCCGGCCGGTCTCGGCGTCTCGACGATGATCCAGCTCGGTAGTTCCGAGGTGATCGAGACAATTTCAGCCGGCGACACGGCCAGCTGGTCGATCGTCCCCAAGAAAGGCTCCGGCATCCTGTTCGTGAAGCCGCTTCGCGAGAACGCCGAGACCAACGTCAACATCGTCACCAACCAGCGCGTCTATGCCCTGCTGCTGAAGGGGTCGGCTGCGGCCGACCTGCGCGCGGCATTCCAGGTGCGGTTCAAATATCCCGACGAAGACGTCAACGCCCGGCTGCTGGCCGCTGCGCAGGAGAGCGCCAAAGATCCGCTGCTCAAAGATCTCGATCCGAACCGCCTGAACTACGACTATGTGTTCAAGGGCGACACCAGCCTGAAGCCGCGCGTCGCCTTTGATGACGGCACGCATATGTATCTGGAGTTTCCCGACGAAATCCCCGCCATCTTCGTCGTCGAAGGCAAGCGACAGGAATCGCTCGTCAACCTGCGCACCCAGGGCAAGTACGTGGTGATCGACAAGATCGCGGCGCAGTTCACCTTGCGGGCCGGCGACAAGTGGCTGTGCCTCTACAACCGGCAGGCAAATCGCCAATCCTTCGATCTCATCGAGGACGCCTATGGGCCGAAGCGTCTCGGCAGCAAAGAGGAGCGCCAGCGATGAGCAAGATCGACTTCGACCATCTCGACGGGCAAAGCAGCGTCGCGAGCGACCGCAACGGGCGCCTCGGCAAGCTCGCCCTCCCTGTGCTGCTTCTCGTCGGCGCTGGCGTCCTGGCCTATGTCAACTGGCCAGCCGGATCACAAACCTCCAACTTGACCGAAGGCACGGGCGAGACCTTCGAGACGTCGAATTCCAGCATCCGCGATTTCCCTGACGAGCCGGTAAAGCAGGCAGCCGATCCGAACCTGGTGCAGATTCCGGTCGAGGAGAAGAAGCCCGTGGATTCCGCCACGGTCGACGTCACCGTCAACCAGGGTGATGATCTGGAAAAGCTGCGCCAGATCGAGGAGGCGCGTCGTCGCGCCGAGGAAGAGAGGCTTCGGATGGAAGAGGCGCGCAAGCGCGCCGAAGAGGACGCGAGGCTTGCCGCGCTGGAGGCCAAACGCCGCGAAGATGAAGAGAAGGCGCGGTGGGAGCGGCTGCGCTCCGAGCAGATTATCGTCGACGGCTCCGGCCGCGAAAGCCTGTCGGCCGGCGACCAGAATGTGATGGTTGCCGACGATGGCCAACTCGTCGCCGTTCCCGGCGCGGAAAGCGATGCGAACAAGGCATTCCTCGCCCAGTCGGAAAAGCAGACCGCCGGTATCGTCAAGGCGACCCGCTTCGATCGCACCGACGCGCTCGTTGCTCAGGGCACGATGATCCAAGGATTCCTGGAGACGGCGATCAACACCGACCTGCCGGGCATGGTGCGCGCCGTCGTGAGCGAGGATGTTCGGTCGCTCGATGGCGCTCGCATCCTCATTCCGAAGGGCTCCCGGCTGATTGGGGAATACAAATCTGGCCTGGCGCGCGGGCAGAAGCGCATCTTCATTGTCTGGTCCCGCGTTATTCGCTCCGACGGCCTGTCCGTCGAGATCGCCTCGCCCGGCGCCGACCGGCTCGGCCGAGCCGGATTGACCGGTAAGATCGACACGCATTTCTGGGAGCGTTTCGGCTCCGCGATCATGCTGTCGGTGATCGGCGGCGCGGCGGAATATGTCTCGGCGATTGGCGATACCGCGACGGAAAGCGCCCGCTCGATCTCAACGGTCGATCCGATCACCGGCGCGGTCACGACGATCACCACCGAGCCAAGCCGCACGGCCGCCGAAGCGCGCTCGATCGCCGCAGAGAAGTCGTCTGCTATCCTCCAGGACATCGCCAACGAGGCGTTCAAGGAAAACTCGAAAATCCCGCCGACGATCTATGTCGCCCAAGGCGAGCCGATCATCGTCTATCTGCGCCGCGATCTCGATTTCTCCGACTTTTATGCCGATCCGGTCCGGCAGGAAATGATGCGGCTGAAGCGCGGTGGGCAAATCCGACGGAATGTCGATCCGACGCCCTACTATCCAGTCGCGCCGGTTTACAAATGAATCCGTTCCCGTTTCTCGACAAAGCGCTGGAGCGGCTGAAGCCGTTTCTCGCGGATGAGCGCGTCTCCGAAATCTCGGTCAACCGGCCCGGCGAGCTGTTTATCGAACGGCTCGGCGTCGGCGGCATGGAGCGCGTGGTCGATGCGCAGTTTTCTAGTGAGTGGATCCGGACCTTGAGCGAGCGCGTCGCAGGCTCCACCAACCAGGTCGTGAACGATGAGCACCCCATCCTGTCGGCATCGCTCCCGACTGGCGAACGTTTCCAGTGCGTGTTGCCGCCGGCTGCCCCCGACGGTGGCGCGATTTCGATCCGCAAGCAGGTGATCCACGATATCGGTCTGGATGTCTATAAAGACCGCGGTGCGTTCGAGGAGACCAAGGTTGGGCGGCAGCTCACGCTTTCGGCGGCTGAGGAAGAGCTTGCCGCTATGATGCAGGGCGATGTTGATGCCATGCTGTTCCTTCGGACCGCGGTGCGCTCGCGCGTCTCGATCGCCGTTTCCGGCGGGACTTCGACCGGAAAGACGACGTTTCTCAATGCGCTCCTGAAGGAACTGCCGGACGAGGAGCGCATCGTCACCATCGAGGACACACGCGAGCTGAAGCCGATCACGCTGAACACGGTCGCGCTGCTTGCGTCGAAGGGCGACCAGGGCCGCGCCAAGGTGACGCCGCAGGAATTGCTGGAAGCCTCGCTGCGCATGCGGCCAGATCGGTTGATGCTGGGCGAGCTGCGCGGCGCCGAAGCGTTTTCGTTCCTGCAGGCGATCAATACCGGCCATCCGGGTTCACTGACGACTGTCCACGCCAACTCGGCGCGCTCGGCTTATGACCGCCTGGCGCTGATGGTCATGCAGAGCGGCGTTGCGCTCGAGAAGCAGGAGATCAGCGACTACCTGAAGGAAGTCATCCCTGTCGTCGTCCAGCTCGCGCGCCTTCCGGACGGCCGGCGTGTCGTGTCGGAAATCGTGTTCACCAAGGGAGACAGGCTATGAATCCGGCGATCCTGCTGTTCGGGCTGGTCATCGCTGGGGCTGCGGCCGCATTCGTCGCGTCCCTCGCCTATGCCGGTCTCTATTATGCCTTCGACAATTCGACCTGGATGTTCCAGGCGCTACAGGGCGATATCTTGACATCCTATCGGGCGGCGCGGCTCGATCTTGCCGCCGGCGACTGGCATCGGCCGGCAACAGCGGCCGCGGCTGGTCTCATCGCCGGCGGCGCCATGCTTCTCGCCGCGATGACCGGCAAGAAGAAATCGACGGATGCCCGGTTTCTCAGCCCGCTGGACGCGCGCGCCCTTGGCCTCACGAGGACCGGCGGCGTATTTGTCGGCCGGATCGGCGGCAGCCTGATCAAGGTTCCGGGCGGGTTCACGCAGCGCGGCTCCGGCCGGCGGCGGTTTCTGAAGCCGATGCTGTTCGGTGGCAAGAAGCTCTGGATCGACGGCGATGACGTCGGCGGCTTCGTCATCGGCCCTCCCCGGTCAGGCAAAGGCGCCTCGCTCATCGTGCCGAATTGCCTGCTCTGGCCGGACAGCATCGTCGTGCTCGATATGCGCGGCGAGACCTATGAGGCGACGGCCGGTTATCGCTCGAAGTTCTCCCGCGTTCTGCGCTTCTCGCCGGCCGACGAAAACGGCGATACCGAATGCTATAACCCGCTCGATTTTGTCGCGATCGATCCCGATCAGCGCGATATCGACATCAACTCTATCGCGACGGCATTGCTGCCGACGCCAAAGGGCGATGCCTACTGGATCTCGGACGCTCGTGCGCTGTTTGCCGGCGTCACATCCTGGGTGCTGGAAAACCCCGTTATTCTCGACAAGGACAAGAACCTCGGCACGGTCCTCAACGTTGTCGAGGGTGGCGACCAACCGCTTCGCGAGTGGCTGGAAGAGGTTGCCAATCCGGAGCTTCGCGCCGCGTGGATCAGCTCCTTCACCTATACCACCCTCGCCCGCTTTGCCGTCATGGCCAGCAAGCAATTCGATGGGGTCTATGGTTCGCTTGCCGCGGCGGTGCGGCCGTTCAAGAACAATCGCATCCTGCGCGCGACGGCCCGGTCGACGTTCGACATCCGGGCAATGCGCCGCGAGAACATGAGCCTCTATCTGGATTTCCGCATCCAGCAGATCGCCTCGATCGGGCCGATCTTCAATGTGCTGATGGTTCAGTTCATGGACTACATGTCGCGCAACATGATGAAACGCGGTGAGCGGCGCGTGCTCGTCCTGCTTGATGAGTTCCAGAATTTGGGGAAGCTGGAAAACGCATTGACCGTGGCCACCGTCCTCGGCGGCTATGGCATTCCCTGTTGGTTCTTCGTCCAGTCGTTGCGGTCGATCGACAATGTATATACCCGCGAGGGTCGGCAGACGCTCGTCAACTCTGCGCGCGCTCAGATTTTCTTCGGCGCCCAAGACCCCGAGGATCAGCGCTATGTGTCGCAGTTGCTCGGCGAGCGGAAGGAAGTGACGGTCGACAAGGCGGTTTCGACGGGTGTGACCCTGTTTGATCGCAAGGGCGCCACCATGTCGCACAAGACTGCGATGCGGCCGCTGATGCGCCCCGACGAACTGGGTTCGATGAACGAGACGCGGTGCATCATCAAGCTTCGAAATCAGCAGCCAATTTTTGGGGTTCGGAATTTTTACTATGCGGACAACGAACTGCTGAAACGCGCCTGGTTGCAGATGCGCGCGCCACCGACGGAACCAACGAACCATGATCCTGATATTTTCGAACATGATAAATCAGGGGCCGTACCTTCCCTTGCCAGCCCTTCCCAGATCAAATCGACACCCGGAGCGAAATTTGCTGGGAACAGCCCGGTGGTCACGAAGAAGCCGACGGGTCAATCGCACACCGAGCAACATCATGAACTGCGCGATTCTGCCGACGAGATACCGCGCCCCGGCAAGAGATGCGAGCCGTCCTTAGCAGGACAAGCCCCGGACTTTAAATCAGCGTTGGACGCAAGTGCTCTTCGAACGGCTGAAGCAGAGCATGCGATCGAGAAAGTCTTGACCATAATTAATATTTCTCTCCCAAAAAAGCGGCTCTTAAACAAGGTTCGGAAAGAAATAGCGTTGGCGCTCGCTCACGAATGATCAGATAAAATGAATGTGTCAGTACCACTTCCGATTATGTTGGGTCAGCGACTATAACTTTCGCCATCGACATCTAGCGTTGCCACGTGACCTTCCTAGCCACGGACGATTTCTCTATCGGAATTTCGGTGCGGATGCGGGCGTTATTGATGACGCCGTGAATACGTCCCGCAAACGTAGTTGATTTCAGCCACATTGCGCAAGCGCCGCGCCGCTTCCCAAAGATCGGCGCTTCGGCTTGAATCTTAACTCAGTCCGCCATACGCCTACAATGCTCGTGGCGGACTGATAGTTGCACTGAACCTAATGTGAAACCAGGTCCGCACCGAACCATTTCAGACTGATTGCCCTTAACGTACCATCTGTTTCGATGGCTCGAATGGCGTCATCGAATTTTCCTGACAGCACGTCGTCTCCCTTCCTTAGCCCGATCCCGACACCAGGACCGAACAATCCCCCGGAAATACGAGGGCCATATAGATGTGCAGAGCCACCATCCTTGGAATTCAGGAATGCCGTCCAAACAGAGAAATCCGCCAGGCCGCCATCAATCCGACCAGCGACGAGGTCGAGATTTAGGTTGTCTTGCTTGTCATAAGTGCGGACCTCGACAATGTCGCCAAAATACCCCCTGATAAAGGCCTCCGCGTTCGTGGAGCCCTGCACGCCGATCGATTTGCCCCTCAGATTTTCCTCCAAGTCCGCGAGGAGGCTCTTACCGGCCTCCGATTCCAATGAAAGATCGAGCTTTGCCTCGCTGTCCATCACAGGGAGCTCGAGCGATTTGGAGACGACGAAGTAGTTGGAAGTCAGTGCATAAGGCTCTGAGAAGGCTATAACTTGCCGGCGCTTCTCAGTTATCGACATCCCAGCCATGATGGCATCGTACTTCCCGACCGTCAGTGCCGGAATAATCCCGTCCCATGCCTGGGTTATGAACTCGCACTTCAGATTCGCGCGTGCACAGAGCGCCTCGCCAACATCAATGTCAAAGCCGATTGGCTTACCGGACGTATCGACTGTGTTCCACGGCGGAAAGGCGCCTTCTGTAGCAATTCTGATCGTTTTACCGTCTTCGGCATGGGCCACTCCGGCTAACAAGCCGACAACGAAAATATGCATTACCATCTTAAACCCGTTCATTTGCTTCCCCTTTTGGATCTGTGTTGTGGTTCAAGTGTAGATTCGCGGTATATGGTCACGCAGGCCTGCGTAGAGGCCGACAACGTCAGTTCCCCAAAGCACCGCGATTTCCTCGTGGGTAATCACTTGATCGCCTTGTCTGCCGAGCAGCACGACCTTGTCGCCGAACCGGGCTTCAGGGACGTTTGTGAGGTCTATACGCAGGTGCTCGAGATGTGCCGGCGGCAACAGTCGAGCTCGTTTACCGCCAACGATCGCTTCGGCATCGCGCGGGATTAGTCGAGGAAGGCCGTCCCCCCATCCCATGCCAAGGACGCCGAGGACCATGCCCGGCTGAAACCCAGGAATTTCCGGAATGGGACCGAGCGAGACATCGAGGCGCTTCACGGCGACGATGGTGGTGCAGATGGTCTTCAAAGCTGGTTGCAAGGTAAGATGGCGCGCGGGTTGCTGACCCTCCGGCAAGCCAACAAAAAGAGCCCCCGGGTCGACCGCATCCAGATCCATATCCGGATATGTGAGAACGCCCTCAGTGCTCGACATCATGGCAATGATGGGCCGGTCTCCGCGTGCCTCCGCTCCAGCCAAGATTGCCTGCATTCGCCCGAGTTGATTGGCAGCGTCCGATGGCTTTGACGTTGGCAACTCGCTCATGTGTGCATAGATGCCGTCGACCTGCACATCCGAATGTGCGTGGGCCGCGGCAAGTAGCCCGCCTGACTCTTGCAGCGTCGCGCCTGCACGAAAGAAGCCTAGATCCACCTTGATAAAGACGCGGGTTCTCGTCATCGCGGACCGCCAGCGCTCCAGTTCATCGATACTGGAAACGCTCACCGTCAGATCGAGTGCCTCCACCATCAGCCCCGCTGCCGGCAGGGCTCCTGGGTAAAGAAGGATTGGATGTCTTACACCCATCCTGCGGATGGAAACGGCGTCTGGAAGCGAGGCGACCGCAAAACCATCTGCACCCTCGGACGCCAGCGCGCCGGCTACCGGACCCGCACCGCACCCATACCCATTCCGCTTCAGGCACGCATAGACCTTGACGTTCGTCGGTAGCTGAGCGCGGAGTTGCCGGTAGTTGTGCCTTATTGCACCTAGATCGATCTCGTACCAGCTTCCCCGCAAAAGGGCGGCCTCGGCGTATCCAGGATCATATTCTTCCGAGAGCGGGACCAGAAGAGCGGTCATTGCGCCACCTTCCCTATCGCAAGTTTCTCCTGTGAATTTTGGGCAATCTCACGATTATCGTTCTCAGCCTGAACGCGGCGCTGGTGGACTGTGATGTGTCGCTCCAGTCGTCCGAAGAGGTGGACGACCACGAATGTGAAACCGAGATAGATCATGGCCGCAGAAATGAAGACTTCGTAGGGAGAGAAGGTTTGCGCCACGATCTTCCGGGCTGTTCCGGTCAGTTCCATCATGGTTATCGTGCTGGCGAGAGAACTCGCCTTCAGCATAAGGACCACCTCGTTCACGTAGGCTGGAAGCGAGAGGCGAAAGGCGATGGGCAGAACAACACGCCGCGTCCGAAGCATGTAGGGCATGCCGAGCGCCTTTGCCGCCTCGATCTCACCTCTAAGCACCGCGAGTATCCCACCGCGGAGAATTTCGGTCGTGTAAGCGGCGTTGTTGAGGGAGAACGCGATGAGCGCACACCAAAAGGGTTCCCTCAGTATGGCCCAGGCAAAGCTCGAACGGATCCACTCGATCTGGCTCACACCGTAGTAGATCAGGAAAAGCTGAACGAGGAGCGGCGTTCCACGGAACGCGAATGTATAGAGGAGCACCGGGCGAGAGAGCGCAGTCACTGTCGATGCTCGCATCAGCGAGAGCGGTAACGCGATCACGAGACCAAACAAGACGGAGATGACCGTCAGTTGAGCCGTTAGCAGCGCTCCCTCAGCCAAGAGCGGCAGAACGTCGACGATAAGGTGCCAGTTCATGATTGTTTACTCATTCTGCGATACGGACGCCGCGATTTGCGCGTCGTTCGAGCAAGGTCAGGCCGACCAGGGAAACGGAGGTGAAGGAGAGATAGAGGCCGGCGGCAATGGAATAGAAGGTCAGAGGATCGTGGGTTGAACCCGCCGCCACACCGGTCTTGCGCATCAGATCCTCGAGGCCCACTACGGAGATGAGGGCCGTATCTTTAAGCAAGGTGAGCCAGAGATTTCCGATACCCGGCAGTGCGTATCGCCACATTTGCGCGAGGATCACGAGCCGCCAGGTCTGGGTCGTAGACAGGCCGAGCGCCTGTGCCGCCTCGATCTGACCCACCGGCACTGCTCGGATCGCGGCCCTAAAGACTTCCGTGGCGTAAGCCCCGAACACGATGGTCAGCGAGAATACGCCAGCTGCGAAAGCATCGACTTCGACATAGCGGCCGAAAATTGCCGTCATCGCGACAGTGCCGCCGAAGTAAAGGATAAGGATGAGGAGGAGTTCGGGAACACCCCGAATAATTGTGGTGTAGGCATCCGCCAGTCGCTTGATTATCTGGAACCGGCTCAATTTTGCCATCGCGCCGCAGAGACCGACACCGATCCCAAAAACTAGGCTTGTCGTCGCAACGCGTAGCGTCGTTACCGTCCCGGCAGCGATTTGATCGCCGAAGCCCTGCAGGTCGATCATTGGCGCAACTCCTCGCGCTGCGCCGACAGGAATTGCTTAAGGCGGAGTGACGTGGGGTTGCCGAAGAATCCTTCGGGTTCGGCCTCTTCTTCGATCTGTCCCTGATGGAGGAACACAACCCGGTTGGACACTTGCCGCGCGAAGCCGAGTTCATGGGTAACGATGAGCATCGTCCTCCCCTCCTCTGCAAGCGACCGAATGACCTTCAACACCTCGCCCACCAGTTCCGGATCGAGTGCCGAAGTCGGCTCGTCAAAAAGAAGGATCTCGGGTTCCATCGCCAGGGCACGCGCAATCGCAATACGCTGTTGCTGCCCGCCGGAAAGGTGAGAGGGATAGGAATGACGTTTGTCGGCCAGACCAACCTTCAGCAGCAGTTCCTCCGCCCGAAGACGGGCGTCCCGTTTGGGAAGACCCAGGACGTGTATCGGCGCTTCGACGATGTTTTCGAGGACGGTCATGTGAGACCAGAGGTTGAAGCTCTGGAACACCATCCCGAGTTTCATGCGCAAGGCATTGATTTCCCGCTGACCCGTCAGGCCGGCCCGCATATTGATCTGTCGTCCGGATATCCAGATTTCACCGCCGCTCGGCTCCTCCAAGAAATTCAGGCATCGCAGCAACGTGCTTTTTCCCGAGCCGCTGCTGCCGAGGATAGAAATGACATCGCCGCGATGGGCCGTGAGGGAGACCCCCCTTATTACCTCCAAGCGGCCGAACCGCTTCTTAAGATCGCGGACATGTAACGCCACCCGCGTGGCGGGTGGGCTACAATTTGGATCGTCGAGTATGGTTTTGATGTTCACTCTGGAGCCCTCGGCTGTTGTTTGCCGAGGATGCAGATTCTATAAGGATCGCGCTTGCCGTGGATTGATGCATCTGCACGATCTGATCAAGAAATCATCCGATCGCTTCTTTGGGCCAGGCTGCACGATAGGCTACGGGTGTCATTCCGACCTCTCGACGAAACGCATTCGAGAAGTGGCTCGAATTCGAAAAGCCGCAGGCCAATGCAATGTCGGTAACGGACATTGATGAATGGCGCAGATATTCTTTTGCCCTGTCGATCCTGCGGCGAACGATAAAGGCATATGGCGGACAGCCGATTGTCTGCTTAAATGCCCTGCAGAAATGGGGGATGCTGAGGCTCACCAGTTCGGCCAGTTGAGAAAGGGATAGACCAACGTCGAGGTTCTCTTCGATTTTCTCGATGACCCTATTGAGACTTGCCGGCGTCAGCCCGCCTTTGCGGACGGAGGGAACGTATCTCTGCCTGCGGAGCAGCTGTGCGAAAATCGTTGCTACGTAGCTTTCGACCAGAAGCACGCTGAGTGGCCCTTGGTCCTGTATTTCTGCTCCGATCCCACGCGCCGCATTCATGAGGACTGGATCCTCACAACCCAGATCCGGCGACAGCGATGGTTGCAGGTTGGGCGTGGCGCGACCGAGAAGGTCCGTCACAAAAGACGGTTCGACGGAAAGCGAAAGATAAGCCGCCGTTGATGCGCCAGCTTCCCATCCCTGCCAGTTGCATCCGGCTGGAACAAAGAGAATTGAACCTGGCTTTCGACGCACGAAGCTGGCGGGTTTTCCGTCCAGGAAGTGTTGGCCTTGCTCGGATTCGCCTTGCACATTGAGCACGACAAGATGCCGGGCTGACGTGATTGCGGTTTCTTCCTTCTCCAGTCCGGTCCGCCGAACGAGTTCGGCTTGCACACGGCCCCAAGACTTGTTCTCGCGGGAGATGGTTCGGCAACTGCCGGTCTTGAAAACGGAATCCGGCGTCGAGGTCGCAGCGTTCACAGGCATCGGACCTCACCGATTTGAGGTAGGCCGTCGCCGATGGAAGCGATAAGCGATGACACGCGCCCACCGTTCTGGTCGGCGGGATCTCGAACTTGATTGATCGAAGACAAGTCGAGTGCAGGTAAACGTCTGGCTGTTGTCGCGAATTGCCGATTCCACATCGGTCGCTCCCCGGAAAGAGAGTTTGTCGCGGTGCGCCCCCGCGAAACTCACTAAACCTCCGAATGATCGGGGAGTTCGAAACTGTCCGTGACAGCCCTGTGGCCTTTAGTTCCGGAGAACCTGGACATACGTCACAGGCTCCCCGACCCAAAGATCAGAGAGTGTGATGCTGAATCGACCAGCATCAATCGCACGGAGGGGTTTCGACGCCCCAAGGCAGCGCGTACTGCCTCACGTTGAAAATAGAGAAACCGACGGTGCTTCGCTAGGGATATGTGAGGAAAAATTGCCGCCAAAGATCACTATCGCGGCACGATTGTGATATTCTGGCACTCACACCCAAATGGGTGAGGCCCGCGGCGGTTGGAACCGTCGCCAGATTAGCCCTTGCCTGCGGTCCATCGCCTGTCGGCGACACGACAGATAGTCAAAACCAAAGTTCCCACTGCAAGGATAAAGGAGAACGCAAGGAAAATGGTAGAAGGCGCGATCTCGTCCCCCACGGCTGCAACCACCCCAAACAGGACCACCCCAAGCAAAACGCCAACGCTATGCAATGCGCCTTTCGCACGGCCAAGGGCTGTCTGAGGAACGGAGGATTGCAGCATGACCTCAGTTCCGACCCTGCCCAAATTATAGAGCGCGCCGAGGATAGCGAAAATCAGGAGGGCCCACGGTATATCCAGAACCTTCAGAAGGGCGAACGAGATCGCAGTCAGGGCAAGGATCACAAGCTGTAGGATAGAAATCCTTACCGCACGTATCAGCGGGATTAGGAGGAGCGTCCCCAGGATGGATCCTGCTGACCAGGCGCCCTCCAACTGCCCGAAGTCAATCGCGTCGCCTGCCAGCTCGACAAACACGAAGCTCGGACCGGTAACGCTGACGAGCACCCCTCCGGTATAGAGGAGCGCATAGATAGCACCAAGTTGAAGCAAATGCGCATCGATCTGAAATGCCGATCTTGGGTCTGCGCCGGTGCCAGATTGAGGAGACAGCTCGCGCCGCACTGCCAGCATGAAGCAAACTGACAGCACGAATGCCGCCGCGAGTAGAGTAAATGTGTAGGTCGGAATGGAGAAGTGCAGGAGCACACCGGTGAGCACTGCCGCGGCGAGGCTCCCCGACTGCATGAGAAAGAACACCATCGAGTTCGCGGCTGGTAGTGACAGGCCGGCGCCAACGGCGGGTATCATCGACTGGGACGATGTAAGTGCAATCCGGTCGCATGTCGCGAATAATATTGCAGACAACCAGATCGCCCAGCGCGTATCGATTACGATCAGAAGCACCGCCAGCGCCAATGCACCAGCAAACCGGAAAACGTCAGCCACAACACACAGGAGGCGGCGGTCGTACCGATCTGAAAGCCAGCCGGCGAAGGGGCTCGTTAGCAGCTCCGTGACACTGATGATCGCGAAAAAAGCCGCGACTGCGGCAGCGCCATATCCTTGCGTCACCAGGATCCACGCGCAGCCTATTTGGTACCCGTTTCGCCCAACGGCCGAAATGAAAGTGCTCGCCAGGAACCAATTGAACGACCGCGATGCTTGAGTGGCGGTCCGAGGATCTACGACACTACCTGGTGGGTACATTGGCGGGGCCTTTTCGGTCGATATGCCATATTGATAAGAGGCCTCCCCGCGACACCGCTTTCGAACCGTGACGACATTGTCGAAAAAGTGCCAAATAATCTGCCGACAGCCCGTCAAATTCTCCACCTTCGACGAAACTCCGACGGGCCAGCACCATAGGCACGCTTGAAGGCGTACGCGAAATGACTGGAACTCGCGAATCCGCAATCGAGTGCAATGTCGGTGGCGGAGCGATCCGTCGCCCGAAGAAGATCGACAGCGCGTTTCAGCCGGAGATCCGCTACAAAGGCGAAGGGAGTCATCCCGGTCGACTGCTTGAACGCACGAAAGAAATGACGCCTACTGACACCTATTTCTCCGGCGAGCTCGTCAAGGCTCGGCGGGTTCATCAGGCGAGCATCTATCAGGGCCACCACCCGTTTCAGGTAGAACGGCGAGAGGCCGCCTTTGGCGGGTTCCAAGTACAGACCGTTCAGTCTGACCATCTGGACGAACATCTGGATCACTTGGCTCTCTACCATGATAACGCTGGCCGGATCGGGATTCTTGAGTTCCGTTGCGATCGTCTGAAGACACGTCTCGATCATGCCGTCGCGAAACCCGATGGATGGCTGCAATCCCATGACATTGTCGGCGCCGAGCGTTTGCTCGATAAAGGTAGCGTCGATAGAGACAAAGAGATAGCAACCTCTCGCGTCCCCTTCGTCCCACCCTGTCCATTCGCTATGCGCCGGCAAGAAAACAACCGATCCTGGTCGGCGCGGCGTGAAGGCCACACGGCGCCCATCCACATAGTCCTCTCCGAATTTAGCATCACCCTGCAGATTGATCATTAGTGCGTGCTGTTCGGCTTCAATCCGCGTCTCCTGGCGGAGCAACCCGGTTCGCTTGACAAAATCCGCCCGCACGAGACCCCAGTCTATATGCTGGTGCACAAGCGTCCTGTGATCGGAACGGCGAACCACATCAGGCTGGAAGTCACGCGTCTCGGCCAAGAGAAGTAGTCCCCCTAAATCATCTCAAAACCGTATCGACAATAGAATGATCTTGAGTTGCTAAACAACCGCTGGATAACCCACGGTTGGACAATGATGGCACTTTCATGAAAAAACGGCATGTCCATGAAAGCGCTTTGCCAAATGCAGCATTACCACTGGAACCACGACGCCGCTCGCGAAAAACCAGGCCTAAGTGCATGAAATTACGTCCGATTTATGCGTTTTCGATTGGCAGCTTCGTATCCTCCCCTTTCTCTACGAGGTGTGCTGTGATGCAGGATTTCAATGAATTTTTCACCGAATGCAACCTTGCGCCGCGTTTGAACCATCTGGCGGGTTTCTTCGCCGAGACCGCCGCCGGCAAGGCCGGTGTGCCGGTTCGCAAACCGATTGTGGACACGCGCCTCTTGCCCCACGACGCGTTGCTTCATCGAATTGTCGAGCTACATTCGCGCCGCCAGGGCTTCTTCGATCAGCATTATCACGGCAGCATTCCGTACCGCCTGGAGGAAGAATGCCGCATGGCTCACGCGCTCTTGCGATACGGCCAGCTTAGCATGACCAACGTGTTGCTATATAGCCTCGGCACCGCCGAAGGCACGATGGCGCGCACGCTTTCGGAAATGAGCCGAGGCAAAATCCAGTCTCTATCTTGCAGTCCCAATGAAGAAAACTACAAGTGCTTCATGGCGTTCGGCGAGCCCCCGCACGCCAGTTTCTTTCTCGGCCCCTTCCATCGATTGACCAAGGATTACCTCTATTCCGAGCGCAACCTGGAGCAGTTCACGGGAGGCTTCGACTTCATCCTGGAGGATACGACATTTCAGATGTACTCACCCAACAGGCGCCAACAGATCGCGTTCGTGGCCCAACATCTGAAGGAAGATGGAATTCTCCTCTTTGTCGAGAAGTTCCGCTCTCTCGATCCCGGTGACTATCAGGGGCGCGAGTCTCAAAAGGATTTCGGCTTCAAGACTCGGTATTTCGGCACCGATGAAATAGAACGGAAATCCAAGCTGGTGCTAGCCACCATGCACAACAGCGAGGTCACTTTGGCCGAAATGGCGGCAGCCGTGTACACACATTTCAGGCATTGCGTCATCACGTGGAATAGCGGCAACTTCTATGGCCTCGCCGCCAGCAACAGCAAAGAGAACCTCTGGCGCTACCTTTCCTTGATGGTGCAGCCCGCAATCCCCACTGAATACGTCTACGATCCTGAACCTTACACCGAACTGGCGAATTGGGTGGATGATCGGAAGACATAGCCGGCGGCTAGTCCCGCCGTACGGCGCTAAACAGCGCACTTGGCTAAACTGCATTATTCTTGTCGGTATGTGGGATGCCTCGGAATGCTCTACGGAACGTCGAAATACCGCACCTAATGGTTGATGTAGCCTCTACTAAGCATCGCAAGCATAGAAGGGAGGAACGCCGATGCCTATCGAGAGTCCAGCGGACATAATTTCTCACCTCGCACAGCGAATGGAGGACAAGGGGACAAGTCCCCGAAAGCTCGCACAACTGACTGGAGTTCCAGAAAACAGATTCGAACTGATTCAGACCGGTGACTGGGAAAATCTGACCATTCGGGAAATTGCAGTCATCTCCGAGGCGCTCGACGTCGACCTGTGCAGCCTTATTATCGGTGGTTCAGCAACCCTGTAACGGGATGGTCGAAGATCCCCCTCCCAAAGCCACTCCCGCTCTCCTTTGCAGTCAGTTCAGCCACCGCACAGGCGGACGACCGGTACGCCCGAAGGAAAGGTGGCGGCGCTTTGCCGGACGAGATAAGAGCGGTTGCCGCCGTTGTTCCTTGCTGATGTCGTGAGCAATCGTATCAAAGTAACCGCTATACTCTGAAATCCATCGCGCTCGGCAAGCTTCTTGGCTGCCGGTGTCGGCCAGAAGTACGCATAGCGTTCGCGAACCAACGTCATCGCGTAATCCCGAACCCCGTCACTGATCCGGGTGTTAGACGGCCGGCCGATCGCCTTGCGCCGGATCGACGCCGCGCCGCCAGTTCGTATCCGCTCCAACAGCCGACGCACCTGGCACTCGCTCAGGTCAATCACATGCGCCGCCGACACCATCGTCATGCGCCCGGCGACCACCTTCGATAAAGTCTCGATCCGCTGCAGGTCACGCTCGCTCATCGCTATCAATCCCATCTGCAATCTCCCAGGCCGCATTCAGACCGGAGAGTGTGACATTCCAACTTTGCAGAAACAGGACACTTTAACTTTGCGGCTACAATCACATATCGCGCAAGCATATTATGGAACTTCTTGTGAACTGCATGTCCGAGATTGCGCGGGGCCAAGCGAAAATGCTTACGCGGCATCGTCCACACCTTCAATGGAAGTTCCGACTTTTCACCTTGAGCCGATCAATATGCAGATCGGGAATATAGATATCGCGCGCCGGAGCTGCTGCCGTCTTCCGTTCGCGCGAATCGGGCGCGCCGCCGCCATGGGCGAACTCATCCCCTCGCCCATGTGGCAGCGGAAATGCGTCGCCTCGCTCGCCGAGCCTGCAGAGATCCTCCGAGAGGTCGAACAGCCGTTGCGCGACGAGGTGGACAACATCGCCCTCTCGCTGGATCTTGCCGTTGATGGCAATCATCGAGGCCGAGAGAACCAAGCGGCGCTGTCGCTCGAACACCGTTGGCCAAACGACGGCGTTCACGATGCCCGTCTCGTCCTCCAGCGTCATAAACATCACACCCTTCGCCGATCCGGGCCGCTGACGTACGAGGACGAGGCCGCCTGTCATCAGCCACCGGCCATCGCGTTCGGCCATCGCTTCGGCACAGGTCACCATACGTTTGCGCCGCAGATCCTCCCGTAGGAACGAAACAGGATGTTGCCGCAGCGTTAGACCGACATGGGAATAATCCTCGACAACTTCATGTCCCGCTCTCATTGGGGCTAGGCGGACGTCGGGCTCCTTTATCTCGGAGACCTGCCGCGCCTCCCGCTCTGCGGCTGCCGCCCAAAGCTCCAGGGGTTCGTCCCGCAGCGCCTTGATCGCCCAGAGCGCATCCCGGCGCTGAAGATTGAGCGACGATAGAAAGGCATCCGCTTCCGCCAGTTTGACCAGTGAAGCTGTCGGTACCCCGGACCGCCGCCAGACATCATCGACCGACGAGAACGGCTCATCGGCGCGCGCGGCAACGATCCTCGCCGCATCCGCCGTGGAGAGGCCCTTCACCATGCGCATCCCAAGACGGACGGCGTGATAGCTACGCCCCTCGACCTCCTCCAATGTGCAGTCCCAACGAGAGACGTTTATGCAAACCGGCCGCACCTCCACCCCGTGTGCCCTGGCATCGGCCACGATCTGCGCCGGCGCATAAAACCCCATCGGCTGCGAGTTCAGGAGAGCGGCGCAGAAGGCGTCGGGATGGTGGTATTTCACCCAGCTGGAGGCATAGGCGATCAGAGCGAAGCTCGCGGCATGGCTCTCCGGAAACCCATAGCTTCCAAATCCCTCAAGCTGCGAGAAGGTCTTTTCAGCGAGCTCCGCGCTGTAGCCGTTGCGGACCATGCCGGTAACCAACTTGTCCTTGAACTTGGACACACCGCCGGTGAACTTGAACGTCGCCATGGATTTGCGGAGCTGGTCGGCCTCGCCACCGGTGAAGCCGGCGCAGACCATCGCAACCTTCATGGCGCTTTCCTGGAACAGTGGGACACCGAGCGTCTTCGACAGAACCGCCTCCAGCTCCGGCGTCGGATAGTCGACCTTTTCCTTGCCCTCACGCCGGCGAAGATATGGGTGGACCATGTCGCCCTGGATAGGGCCGGGCCGCACGATGGCCACCTGAATGACCAGATCGTAGAAGGTATTTGGCTTCAGCCGCGGCAGCATCGACATCTGCGCGCGGCTTTCGATCTGGAACGTGCCGAGCGTGTCGGCCCTGCTGATCATCGCATAGGTCTTCTTGTCTTCAGCAGGAATGGTAGCGAGGTCCCGCACATCACCCTTGTGCTCCGCCATCAGCGCAAACGCCTTCGCCATGCAGGTAAGCATGCCCAGCGCCAGCACATCGACCTTCATGAACTTAAGCGCTTCGATATCGTCCTTGTCCCATTCGATGACCTGCCGGTCATCCATGCGAGCCGGTTCGATCGGAACGAGGTCGTCGAGCCGATCCTGCGTCAGCACGAAGCCGCCCGGATGCTGGCCGAGGTGTCGCGGCGCGCCCATCAGCTGCTGGGCAAGCTCCAGCGTCAGTTTCAGCCGATAGTCCGCCGTGTTGAGATTGTTCTCCTTCAACTGGCGTTCGGACACCCCTTCCGACCAGCCCCAGACGCCGGAGGACAGTTGCCCGATCATGTCTTCAGGCAGGCCAAGCGCCTTGCCGACGTCACGCAGAGCACCTGTGACTTTCCATCAAACCTCAAGAATCGAATTCTTATGGTATCAATGAGTTACGCAAGCACTTAATTTGATAATTGGCAGTTAATGATGATAATCATCGCTTGATTTGGCACTTAATGCGAGAATAATGGTACTCATGTTTTTGCGCCGAGAGCCGCGATGTCCGAGCCGTTTGCCGATGAGATCGATGACATTGACTGGGACGAGGCGTGCCGCAAGGCGGACGTGATCCGTGAATTCCTGCGTCGAGAGTCTGGCCCAACAACGACAGGCCAGATACGTAAGCTTGCCGGCGAGCTTCGGTTAAGCCAGGCATCGGCCTATCGGTTGCTAAAGCTATTTCGAGAAGGCGGGACCGTACTCTCACTTGTCGGACGCAAAGCCGGTCGCCCGGTCGGTCACAGGGTTCTCGACGAGGCGCGCGACGACATTATCAGGGCGGAGATCAAACGTTTCTATCTGAAGAAGACCCGTCCATCCGTATCGGCGCTCGTGCGGGAGGTTAACGCCAGCTGCCGCGTTGCGGGCTTGCCAACGCCTCATCGGAGAACGATCGTCGCACGTATCGAAGTCGTCGATCTTGCCAAGCGCGCCAAAGCGCGCGGTGAAACGGAGATCGAGAAGTCTACCATTGCCGTTCCGGGTAGGTTCGAAGTTTCGAGGCCGCTGCAGGTTGTTCAGATTGATCACACCAGGGCAGATATTTTTGTCGTCGATGAAGAAAACCGCCAGCCGATCGGCCGGCCCTGGCTGACGCTGGCCATGGATGTTTGCAGTAGGATGGTCACCGGCTTCTATCTCACCATGGCGGCGCCGTCTCGACTATCAACCAGCCTATGTCTGTTGCATTCGGTGTTCGACAAGTCTGCGTGGCTTCGAGAACGCGAGATCGCGGACCCTTGGCCCGTCGCTGGCTTGCCGGATCGACTCCATGTCGACAACGGCCGGGACTTCCGCAGCCGTGCCTTTCAGCGAGGTTGCGAGGATGCCGGTATCGAAATCGACTGGCGTCCTCCGGGAGAACCCCGGTTCGGCGGTCACATCGAGCGTCTGATTGGCACACAGATGGGCAAGCTTCATCTGCTCCCCGGCACTACATTCAGCAATCCTGATGAGTTGGGAGAGTATAATCCACGCAAGCATTCGGCATTCACGTTGCGTGAACTCGAGCGCTACATCGCACTCGACATCGTCGGCGATTACCATCAATCGATCCACAGTAGCCTCAAGCGGCCGCCGATCGCTGTATGGCGCGAGCATGAGGGATCAATCCCGTTGCGGCTTCCACGGGATCGAATGCACTTCTGGCTCACCTTCCTGCCCGAAGACGAACGAACACTGAGGCCTAACGGCATCCATATCTTCGGACTGCGGTACTGGTCCGCCGCGCTGGCCGCTGATGTCGGACGGACCGGCAAGCGGCGCCTGTTGATCAAATATGATCCCAGGGATTTGTCGCGCATATTCGTTCGGCGTTTGTCGGGCAACTTCGTGGAAGCCCGATACGGCGACATCACCTTGCCTTCCATTACGCTTGCCGAAGCCAAGGCATCGCGAGATTCGTTGTTGGCAAAGGGGAAGCGCGAAATCGATATGGGAACAATAGTGCGCACCGCCATTGCCCGACGCCAGTTGGTTGACAGTGCGCAACGAATGACTACCGCGGCGCGGCAAGGCCGTCAGCCGCAAGCCAAGAGTGGATCACCGTGAATGGGGCTCGCTTCGCGGCGTCGATTCCAGCAAACCCGTACCCTTTGTCGAGGATACCGACTGACCCCCATGGCCAATGACATTTCCCATCTCACCGCTGACGCAGCCTACTGGCTTGGTGAGAACGACGAGCGGCGCGTTCGCGCCATCCAGGCACGCCGCTGGGTTCTCTACCTCCGCGCCAAACAAGTTTTGGAACGGCTGAACCGGCTCCTCGATCATCCGCGTGGCACACGGATGCCATCGGTCGCCATCGGTCGCCATCTATGGCGATAGCGGCATGGGCAAGACCATGCTGATGAAGCGCTTTCGCGACGATCATCCGCCGAGCTTTGATCTTAGGACAGGTATACTCAAGACGCCAGTTCTGGCGATGGAGATGACGAGCCGGCCAGGAGAAAGGCGGTTCTACGCCGAACTTCTGACGTTGCTTGGAGCGCCACAGCGCCCGCGCGCCGACATCGCCCAGATGGAACAGGCCGCCCTTCGCATTATGGAAGCAATCGGCGTCCAGGTTCTCGTCATCGACGAGGTGCACAATATCCTGGCCGGCACGTACCGAGAGCAACGCATCGTCCTCAACACGCTACGCTTTCTCAGCAATCGCCTGCAGATCTCACTTGTCTGTTTCGGCGTCAACGAAGCCCGCGAGGCTATCGGAGGTGATGTCCAGCTCGCGCGACGGTTCGAGCAGTTCACCTTGAGTCGATGGGCGGCAAATGAGCAGTTTGAGACACTTGTGACGTCGATCCTGCGCAACACGCCATTGCGAAAGCCGTCTGTTCTGACCCCGAAGTCATTGCGGCGAATGCTGCAGATCACCGAGGGCATCACGGCCAACATATTCCACATGATGAACAGCCTTGCCGTCGAGGCAGTTGAGACTGGGGCCGAGCAGGTCACGGATGAAGCAATTGAGCGTTGGGTACCGGAGTTCGACGCCGAAGCCGCATTTGCATGAGCCGCTTCACCAGCGCCGGATTGCCGCCCTCAAGACTGCCGGTCTGCTTCAAGCCGCATCGGGATGAGTTGTTGTCGTCCTGGATCGGACGTCATGCCGACTTCTACGCAGTGCCGTCGCTCGTCATGCTTCGGCATTGCTTGCCAGAGGCCGCATCGTTGCGAGCAGCTGACCTCAATCTGGCTGAAAACCAGGAAGTTCGCCTCGCCAACATGTTCGCTGCAGAGCAGGCTGACATACACCGTATGACCTTCACCAACGTCCCGCCGTCGTTCCATTCGATGGATCGCCGTGAGGCCGTCACAGCGTTGCACAATCTGCAATCCTGTCCATGCGGCGCCCCTACCCGTGCTGCGAAGCCAGCTGCTGGGCTGGCGGATCACATGCTCTCGCTGTGGAGACCTCCTACGAGACCGAGATGGGCACGAAGTCCCCTCTCCTTTCCGGCATTATCATAGCATGGCAATACGGGGCGAGAAGCTTCTCGACAATGAGATCGAGCGCGGTGCTCGGACCTGGGCTTCGCCAACTGAAATCGCCCGACTTCTGCTCATGCGGCGGATAATCTTCCCCGTGCCATCAGAGCATGAGCTTTATCTCTTCCGCGTCCTCGGCGTCATCATCCCCGATCTCGATCGGGTGGTCGCCGCAGAACGGGTGGACCTTTCCACGCCTGCAAGGCCAATCCTGCCGCTCCACCTGCGGGCAAGCCTATTGACGGGCGTGGCCATAGTTAAACGCGCCGGACCTGAGATGCTCCGAATGCTCCGCCGTTACATGCTTGGCGACAACATGACTCGATTCAGCGACGCCGCCGAGAAACTGATCGCACAGGCTGGTAAACACCCGTACGCCTCACAGAGGCAGTTAATTTGAGAACCACGTCTATCAGATTCTCATGGTTAAATGGAAAACTGCAAGGAATCGACCGCATTCTCGCGGTTAGCTGCCAAGCGACAGCAGGTCAGCCTGCTCACATCCCGCCAAGGCCAGCGCTTGGCGCGAACCTAAATTGCGCTACCGCGAAGCGGACCACAACTTCGACTGTATGGATCAAGTCGCAGCGACGAGAAAGACGATGGCAGCCGTCGCGCTCAGAAGACTGTGTCCGGCAGAGGCGTCCCCATCTGATGAGCAGGGCGCGCGCCTCACCGGATGTGCCGGACTTAATGGCATCTTCGAGACGGCGGTTCACTGGCATGATCACTATAAGCGTGTAGGGCCAGGTAGCTAAGATAAGACCCGCACCGAGCAACCACAGAACGTTGACGGTGGACACCAAGCGACGATACCAAGCACGCCGGACAGGAGGGCCAGGGAGGCCTGTATCGCATCCGCGTTTGTAGGCGGGCATCCATTGCGCCAACGCAGCCGCGTCGCCGAGCTTCAGCCTCGCCGGCTGCTCTGCCAAATTGATATAAACCG
Source organism: Shinella sp. WSD5-1 (assembly GCF_963942435.1). Taxonomy (GTDB): domain Bacteria; phylum Pseudomonadota; class Alphaproteobacteria; order Rhizobiales; family Rhizobiaceae; genus Shinella; species Shinella yambaruensis. Next base: position 49,869 of record NZ_OZ012603.1, on the reverse strand, counting down.
CGGCACCGAAGAAAACAGCCGCAGAAGCCAGCGCCAGCAGGCCGATCACGATATTCTCCCTCTAAATCGATCAGGGCAACGCAAAACGCATCCAACCGTTGCCAAGACGCCCGATGGTTGTATCCCACTTGCTCTCAGGTTCTGCGCCGCATCAGCGCAAGGAGGGGCTCAATCCGCTCGTTTCACTTGCTCGTATCGGTGGTCGGCTATCGAGCGGGTTCGTCTTCGCGTGCCACTCCAAACGTTGGACGAGCGTTGCTGCCGCGGATGCCGGAGCGGGCAAGCTTATACCAAGCAACGCTATTTGCTCCGCTAGCTCCGAGGCGAGCCTGTTTCAGTCGACTAGCACCCCGCCGGCGCGCAGCATCGCTTCTGGTGTATCGATGTCGATGCTGGCGACGGCGCCGATCTCGACATTGACTATATCGACCAGACCGGACTCAACGACATGACGCGCGCCGATGTCGCCGGTCAGCTTGCGTATCTCGGGAAAGAGCGCGCGTGGCAGCAAGACCGGATTTCCTCGCTTGCCGCCGTGCGTCGCGCGAACCACCGCCCGGCCTTCGCGCTTATGAAAGCTTGCGATCAGTCGATCGATGTCGGCCGCAGACACGCTCGGCATGTCGGCCAGCATGATCAACACACCATCTGCATCGTCGGGCAACGCGGCAAACCCGGCCTTGATCGAACTGGCAAGCCCATCGGCATGATGCGGATTTTCGACAAGCTCCATGTCCACGCCTTCAAGTGCCTGTCGCACCCTTTCCGACATGTGACCAACAACGCCGAAAACACCCGAAACCTTGCTTGCACATACGAGCGACGCCATGCGGCGGACCAGGGGAACGCCGTCGGAATCCGCGAGCAGCTTGTTCTTCGCTCCCATGCGGCTCGACCGGCCCGCCGCGAGCAGGATCGCATAGACCTTTCTTTGCCGCGACGGCACCGCCGGTTCGCGCGGCTGCGGCCGCGCGGGGATTTCCATGAGAAGACCCCCAACACCCATGCCGGCGATCATGTCATTGTCGACGTCGATGCCGGCTATCAGCCGATCGAGCACCCAGTCGAAGCCGTTGAGCTTGGGGCTTCGCGCGCATCCTGGCGCGCCAAGCACCGGCTTTTCGCCGAGCCGGCCGGTGACGATGAGATTTCCGGGATCGACGGGCATGCCGGCGCGATGCACTTCGCCGCCGGCGAACCGGATGGCGGCGGGAATGACATCGTCGAAATCGCACATCGCGGAAGCGCCGAATACGATGAGCATGTCGCTGTGGACCGAGAGGTTCCCGATCGCTTCCGCCACCGCATGGCTGTTGTGCGGCACGCGCTTCTCGGCAACGATGCGGCTCGCGGAGCGTGCAAGTCGCTCCTGGGTTATCCGTGCCGTCTTGTCGAGCACGCTATCCTTCGTCCCCGGCAGCACGGTCTGCACAAGTGCAACTTTCTTCGGTTGAAACGCATGGAGGGCGAAGGCTTCACGGTCTCGTAGCTGCGACCGCGCCTCTCGGATCAATGGCGCGGATACCGCGAAGGGAATGATCTTCACGGTCGCGACCATCCGGCTCTTTTCGACTGCGGTATAGTCGGCCAGCGTCGCGATGGTGATCGACGGGTCGATGCGGTTGAGCGTGTCGATCAGAGTCTTGTCGACGGTGAAGACCCCATCCCGGCTGGCGTGCAGGTTGACGCGGCCCGTCGCCGCGGGTTTGGCCTCGACGCCGGAGGTCTCCAACGCCATGACGATGGCCGACGCGGCTGCGTCTTCGTCGAGGTCATCCCGATCGAGCACCGCGGCGATGACCTCTTCCACACCGGCTTCACCGAGCATGGCGATGTCGCAGGCCGTCAGGCGATGCGCCTTGCGCAGACGGACCGCACCGGCGACGATCGCATGAGCCAGGATCGCGCCCTCGGCGTCGATGACGCAAACCGGGCCGAACTTCACGCCGCTTTCTCCCTTTCCCCGTCGCATCCTCGCGAACGCAACGCCCTGATCACCTGTGCGAGCACCGCGACCGCGATCTCGGCCGGGCTCGCGGCTCCGATATCGAGGCCGATCGGTGCGTGAATCCGCCTTACCTGATCGGATGACGCACCAAGTGTTCGCAGACGCTCGACGCGCCTGGCGTGGGTTTTGGTGCTTCCCAGCGCACCGATGTAGAAGCAGCCCGCGTCCAGCGCCGCCATCAGCGGGAAGTCATCGATCTTGGGATCATGCGTCAGCGCCGCGACTGCGGTGAAGGCGTCCAACGGCTGCGCCTTCACAACGTCCTCCGGCCATTCGGCGTGAAGCGGGACACCGGGAAAACGATCCGGCGTGGCGAAAGCCGTGCGTGGATCGATGATTTCCACGTCATATCCGGCGACCTTGGCGATCGGGGCCAGAGCCTGGCTGATATGCACCGCGCCAATGACGACCAGGCGCGGCGCCGGGACATGGACGTTGAGGAAGTACTTCCGGCCAACGGCCTCAACTACGCCCGACCTGCCGGTCCGAACGGCGGTTTCGATGGCTTCGCCCAGCACATGGTCGGCGACAATGTCGCCGCTGCACACCAGGCGATTGCCTCCATCTCCGAGATCGGTCACAAGGACGACCGCCCGGCGTTGGCGGCGTTCGCGGTTCAGACGCTCGAGGACAAGCTGGTCCATGGCGCTCAGCCCAGTGGCTCCACGTACACCTTGATCCGGCCTCCGCAGGATAGTCCGACCTGCCAGGCCGTCTCATCGGCCACCCCGAATTCCAGCATGCGTGGCTTGCTGAGATTGCATCCCGATGAAGAAGCCAACGTCGAAAATCCGCGAAGAACTTGCCCGTTTGCAGGAACAGCTGAAGCAGGCAGAAACGCGTGACGCCGAACGCATCGGCCGCATTGCGCTGAAGGCCGGACTTGGAGAGATCGAAATCGACGACGCCGACCTTCAGGCAACGTTCGAGGACGTGGCGAAGCGGTTTCGGGGAACCAAAGCCGGATCGAACGGAAAGGAAAAGTCTGCCGGAACATCGTCGGCCACGTCGCTCAGTGCTGGCGCGGCTGCGGGCCAGGCTGGCGAGGCTTGAGCGGATGCAGCGGCTGACCACGGCAGAGGCCAGAAAGAAAGATGCTCGCGAGAAGATCGAGTTGGGCGGCCTGATCGTCAAAGCCGGGATGCGCTATGAGAAACGCGCGCTTCTGCTGGGTGTGCTTATCGAAGCGCAAAAGAAAATCAAGGGCGATGAGGCGGAGCGATCCCGTCTGACCGCAATCGGCGCGAAGGCATTCGGCAATGACAGCGACTAGGATCCTGCTCGCCGTTGTCCCGCCGCTGATGATGATTGCCATCGCCCTCGCGTTGCCGGGGATAGAACAGTGGCTCGCGACGTTCGGAAAAGCGGCGGAGGCGAAATTGACGCTCGGCCGGATCGGCCTAGCGTTGCCCTATGTGGCGAGTGCTGCGATCGGGCTGATCTTTCTCCTCAGTGCCCAGGGATCGGTCAACATCAAGACCGCGGGGTGGGGCGTCGCTGCCGGATCGGGCGTCGTCATCGTGCTTGCCGTCATTCGGGAAGGAATGCGGCTCTCACAATTTGCCGGACAGGTGCCTGCGACCGGGTCGATCCTGTCCTATATCGATCCGGCAACGATGGCAGGTGCTGCGGCAGTTTTGGTCTCCGGCATCTTCGCGCTTCGCGTTGCGGTGATCGGCAACGCCGCATTCTCGCGTTCCGAGCCGAAACGTATCCGGGGTAAACGCGCGCTGCATGGCGAGGCGGAATGGATGAAACTGCCGCAAGCAGAGAAGCTGTTCGCAGAGGGCGGCGGCATTGTCATCGGAGAGCGGTATCGTGTCGACCGGGACAGCACGGCGGCACTCTCGTTTCGGGCCGATAAACCTCAGACATGGGGTGCCGGGGGCAAGTCACCGCTGCTCTGCTTCGATGGTTCGTTCGGATCGTCACATGGCATCGTGTTCGCCGGTTCCGGCGGTTTCAAGACCACGTCGGTGACAATTCCAACGGCGCTTAAATGGGGCGGCACGCTGATCGTACTTGATCCATCCAATGAGGTGGCGCCGATGGTCAAGGCGCACCGGACTAAGGCCGGTCGTGATGTGATCGTGCTCGACCCGAAGGATCCGGATATCGGGTTTAATGCCCTTGACTGGATCGGACAGCATGGCGGGACGAAGGAAGAGGATATCGCTGCGGTCGCTTCGTGGATCATGAGCGAAAGCGGCCGCGCCAGCGGCGTACGGGACGATTTCTTTCGGGCATCCGGCTTGCAGTTGCTGACGGCGATCATCGCCGATGTCTGCCTCTCGGGTCATACGGAAAAGAAGGATCAGACGCTGCGGACCGTGCGCATGAACCTCTCGGAACCGGAGCCGAAGCTGCGCGCGCGGCTTCAGGAAATCTACGACAACTCTGAGTCCGATTTTGTGAAGGAGAACGTGGCAGCGTTCGTGAACATGACGCCGGAAACCTTCTCCGGCGTCTATGCCAATGCGATCAAAGAAACACATTGGCTGAGCTATCCGAACTACGCCGGTCTCGTGTCCGGTTCGACCTTTTCGACCGATGACATCGCGTCGGGAAAGACCGACGTGTTCGTCGCCCTGGATCTCAAAACGCTGGAAACCCATGGAGGTCTGGCGCGGGTAATCATCGGCTCATTCCTGAACGCCATCTATAATCGTGACGGGGCGATGCCCGGACGCGCTCTGTTCCTTCTCGACGAGGTCGCGCGCCTGGGTTTCATGAGGATCCTTGAGACGGCACGCGATGCCGGCCGCAAGTATGGGATCACGCTTCTGATGATCTATCAGTCGATTGGCCAGATGCGCGAAACCTATGGCGGACGCGACGCCACCAGCAAGTGGTTCGAAAGCGCGAGCTGGATCAGTTTCTCAGCGATCAACGATCCGGAGACCGCGGACTATATCTCCCGGCGTTGTGGAACAACGACAGTCGAGATCGACCAGGTCAGCCGCAGCTTTCAGGCGAGGGGTTCGTCACGAACCCGATCGAAACAGCTGGCAAGCCGACCATTCATCCAGTCACACGAAGTCCTGCGCATGCGGGCCGATGAGCAGATTGTGTTCACAGGGGGAAATGCGCCGCTTCGATGCGGTCGCGCGATGTGGTTCCGGCGAGCCGACATGAAGTCCTGCGTTGGCGATAACCGCTTCCATGGAAAACGTGGACCATTGGAAATGAAGGTCTGAGGGACAACCCGGACCTGGAGATCGAGCGATGAGATATTGGGAAGCCTGCGAGGCACAGGTCACGGCAGAAGAGGCCCTCGAAGAATGCCGCATCCATCAAATTGAGGCAATCGTTCGCGACAGCGATAGCGCTTTGGTGGATGTCACGACCGGTGATGTCATCGCTCATCCAAACGAGCAAGCCGACTATTCTGGCGCCGATATTCTCGATTACCTGGGATACTGATCAATGGCAGTCGGCTATCGCGGGAGGATCGTTACCGGGATCGGCGAAGACCACAGTTGGGCTTCGTTCGCTTCAGCGAATAGAGCCGTACGCCAAAGGCGGACCGCCTAGTGCTCCTTCTGTTCATACTTCACAAAACTGAATCGTTCCGCGACCATCGATTCACAACTGTCGTTGGACGCATGGGCCCGATTGCGCGATCCTCTCACCATGATCGCCCAGCCCTATCACCTCTATATCGAACGCACGGATGCTGAGAAGAATATGGCTCGCTTCTATGCCATATCGATAGAGCCGACCCTCTTCGGAGAGGCCTGTCTTATGCGGCGTTGGGGACGCATCGGAACCAAAGGTCAGCTAAAGGTCCATCACTTCGAGCAAGAGGAGGACGCGGTTGATTTATTCCTTGATCTCGTCAGGCAAAAACGTCACCGGGCATACCGTACAATCAACTCGGCGCAACATACGTATCGCGAAAGCTCGCAGCGGCGTTAGCGCCAGTTGCACCGAAGAGCGATATGAAAACCATCTCTGACGGATCGAATTCAAATTGAGACGCATGGAATTGCAGAAGAATACCATAGCCTTCGGCCAGAGGTCCGTTATCCCGTGAAAAAGATCATCGTCGCGATCGCAGTATCCGGCTGTGCGCTGGGCGCTCACATATTTGGGATCGTTCCAGTTGCCGAGGCTGCGAGCATGGTCACCAGTCCGAAGACGACATACCGGAAATGTTTCGGTGGTGATCGCTTCACCTGCGTCGTGGACGGAGATACTCTCTGGATTGAGGGCACGAAAATCCGCATTGCCGATATCGACGCTCCCGAGATCAGCGAGCCGGAATGCGCAACGGAGCTAGCGCTTGGAAATCGAGCGACCGATCGCCTGATCGAACTGGTCAATCAGGGTTCCTTCAAGCTTCGCGCATGGCCCGGACGCAACGAAGATAGATACGGTCGCAAGCTCCGCGTCCTCATCCGTGACGGCAGGAGCCTCGGCGATATTCTCGTATCGGAAGGCCTGGCCAGAACTTGGACGGGCCGCAGACAGCCCTGGTGCTGAAACCGGCCCGCATTTGCGGGCCGTTTAAAGACGCCGTTATCGGTGCCTGCTCCAATCTGTTTCGAAGGAGATCTCCACCTCGACGAAGAACGGGATCTTGATCGCGAGTTTCAGGCCGAGTCTCCCCTTGCGGAAAAAGTGACAGATGACCTTGCCGAGGTTGCGGAGCTGGCGGCCGGTGGCTGCGAGGAATTGTGCGAGACGCTGCATGATGGTTTCTCCTTGTCGATTGCGGTTATCGCGGGGATAGGCCGCAGGCCGGGACGAGAAGGGTTGCACCGGGACGGCCGGAACGTAGCGGAGGACCCTGAGGTGCCTGAATTTTGGTGCGCGAGGAGACGCGATGCGGCGGGGAAAATTCTGGTGGCGACGGGTTGCTTACCCGACGACCGGACTGCAACGTCCCCGATGTCGATGACCGCAATCGACAAGGAGAAATGCAGCGCGTTGATCCCATCACGCTCATTCAAAGCACCACTAAAGTTTCAAAGTGAGACTTGTTTTGTAGTGGCGCCGCTCAGAACGGCGGCTCCGCGTCCAGGCGTCCGTCCTGCTCGGCAATGATGATCGCAAGCTCGGCTTGAGCGCATTCCAGCTCGGCTTGGATCTGGCGGCGCTCACTGGCATCGTATGCGTCCCGCAGTTCAGCTCGCAGTTCCTCAATCTGGATCTCGAGTTCGTAGGTCATCTTCGTCTCCTTGACGTTTGTGAAAGATGACAATGGGTTCCGAGAAGGGGATGGCGGGGTCAGGGATCGCGCCAGCGACCGGCAGAGCCGGGGAGTGGGGGAGCCGATTTGCGCAAGCTGCCCTTCGGGCGGGCGGAGCAAATTGATGATGTGGACGGCCCTCCGAGACCTCAGCGCAAAGGTGCTATTCTCAGTCGGCACAATTCGGACAAGGAACCACGTCATGGCTTTTGAGAAGATAAGTGTTATCGGCCTCGATCTGGCCAAGAATGTTTTCCAGCTACATGCTGTCGATGAAGCCGGCGATGTCATCATCCGTCGCCAGCTCCGCCGGAATCAGCTTCTACAATTCTTCGAGCACCTGCCCCGCTGCCTTGTCGGCATGGAAGCATGTTCGACGTCACACTATTGGGCACGTGAGCTCGTCCGCCTGGGCTTCGAGGTCAAGCTAATGCCGCCAGCTTATGTGAAGCCCTACGTCAAGCGCGGCAAGAATGATGCGGCGGATGCCGAGGCCATTTGCGAAGCCGTGACTCGTCCCACGATGCGTTTCGTTCCCGTGAAGAGCTGTGAGCGTCAGGCACTCCTGATGCAGCATAAGACGCGGGATCTGCTGGTGCGGCAGCGGACCGCTCTTATCAACGCCTTGCGTGGGCATCTCGCGGAATTCGGGATTGTCACGTCGCAAGGAAGATTAGGCTTGAGAGCGGCAATTGAAGCGCTGAGCGCTGCCCAGGAATTCCTTCCAGAGCCCTCCTGGCAACCGTTCGAACACATAAGGAAGCAATTGGAGGAGCTGACCCACAAGATCGCTGAACTCGATAGGATTATATTGCGGTGGTGCCGCAACGAAGCGGCTGCCCGGCGTTTGATGACCATTCCCGGCGTCGGTTTCCTAACGGCAGCGGCGATCGCAGCTTCGGTCGGTGACGCCACCGAGTTCAAATCTGGCCGTCAGTTCGCAGCCTGGCTTGGATTGACCCCACGACAAAACAGTAGCGGTGGGAAGGAGAGGCTTGGCCGGATAAGCAAACAAGGCGATCGCACGATCCGACGGTTGCTGGTAGTCGGCGCCACCGCCGTCGTGCGCAGAGCCCGTCTTGACGCTGCGTCATTTCCCTGGATCGCTCGCTTGTTAGATCGCAAGCCCGCCAAGCTGGTTTCGGTAGCGATCGCAAACAAAACCGCACGCATCGCGTGGGCAATACTCAGGCGGAGGGAAAACTATCGTTTTGCCACCGCCTGAAAAGATCCATTCGGCCCAAGTGTGGCCGGATGGAGGAGTGAAGGACTTAGTTTGATGGCGAACCGGTTAGACCGGGGACGGAGGAAAGCCGGGGTTCCCCCAGCGCCTCGAGCGCGACAATTTGATTGGCTCTCCGTCTGCGGATCTCATCAGGGCCAGTGGCGTTGATGCCACGATTATAGGCCGGACACATGACTGAACCTAATTGGTCGCTTACAAGCAAAAGTCTTGCATTCCACGGGCCGTCCACACATGGGGGAACCGCTCATCCTTGAGGCAGCGATGCCCGCTTGGTACGATCGCTCATTCTGAGCAGCTTCTTCGCTTTCCGTATGCGACCAAAAAAGCCGGACCTGGCTCGATGCCGGGTCCGGCTTTGATTTTCGGAAGAGGAGAGGGCTCCGCCGGTGGCGGACCCCGTGATGTCAATCCCGGTTCGGGCGGGACCAGATGAGCTGGAGGCCATCCTCGCCTTCAACTTCGGCAAGCGTTGCATAGATCGGAGCCGGGAAGCTCGGATCGTCGAGCTTGACCGAGAGGTAGTCGCGGCCCTGTTCGGAGGTTTTCTGCCAGGCGGCACCCAGCTCAGTGTTATGCGGTGCACCGCATAACGTCGATTATGCAGAGAGCGGGATTTTGCGGAGTGTTGGTCGCTGAAGCCTGCTTTTGCCGGTGTTTGCGGTGGATTTTACTCCGCATAATTCCGGAGGGTTGAGGAGTGGCGCCCCGCTGTGAGCGGAGCGCCGTGGTTCTGGTCAGCGTGACCAGATGAGCTTGTGCTCGCCTTTGTCGCCCTGGACGAGGGAGGCATAGACCGGAGCTGTGAAGGACGGATCGTCGAGCTTGAGCGAGAGGTATTCGGCGCCGGTCTCGCGGGCGGTCCGGCTCCAGCCGGCTCCGAACTCGACACCCGTTGCTGTGACCCGGAAGTCCGGGGCGCGATCGTTGTCGCGGTCGCAGGGTTTGATGGATGCCTTGACGTTGAGGGTGAGGGTCTTGATGGTGCCGTTGTAGGCGCCGGTTTCGTCGCGGGTGAAGGTGCCGATCTGAGCCATTGTCGTTTCTCCTGAGAGTTGTTCGAAGCCGCCCGATGCGGCCTCGATGGCGGTCAAGAGGCGACGGGTTGGCCTGCTGCATCCAAAGGACCACAGCGCCAGCGGAGGACGGCGGTAGCCGAGCTTGTTGCTTCGCGAGGAATGGCCGCTTGCGGTCAGGGGAAGAAGGTCGGCGAAGCCGTTGCAGGCCAAGGCCGGACCGGCGCCAGACCAGCCGAGATGAGAGGCCGTATCGGGGCTTCGCTGCATTGTCGGCAGAGAACGACGTGGATGATCGCCTCATCATCAACAGGAACACCGCTGTCGCAACGTCATCGCTCTGACCTATGTCATTGCCATCATGCTCCGGGCCGACGACACCAAACCCGCTCGATATGGTGCGGGCCATGTCAAGCAGGATGCCGGTGGAACCAAGCGACTCACGCGGTGCGCCGAAGCCGCCTCAGATCTGTAACCGATCCGATCACGCCGGTGTTTCCAAGTCCGAGAGTAGCGATGCGATCAAAGCATCCGGTGCCTTGAACCGTCCGCGTCGCAGTTCTGGCGGGACGACCGCCTCGACCGCTTCCAGCTTTTCGGTAGGATCCATGCGCAGGTAGACCTCCGTTGTACGAATGTCGGTGTGACCCAGCCACAGGGCGACCTTCCGGATGTCATGGGTAGCCTGTAGCATTATGACTGCGCAGCTATGTCGAAGCTGGTGCGGCGAGACGTTCTGATCACGCAGCGAAGTGCAGGTTTCCGCCGCCTTGCGGACATGCTTGTCGAGAATATACTCGAATCCCGCACGCGTCATCGCATCCCCTTGTGCGTTGACGAAGAGTTCCGGCACTCGGACCAAGCCCCTGATGCTCAGCCAGGCGCGAAGGTCCCGAGCCGTGTCCTTCCACAGCGGTAGGCAGCGCTCCTTACGGCCCTTGCCTTGAACCATTACGGTCGCGCCGTGTTGAAGTGACAGGTTTTCTGCGAGAACGCCGACCAGTTCGGAGACCCGCAAGCCTGCTCCGAAGCAGAGGTGCATCATGGCCCGGTCGCGCACGCCAAAGCGTGTCGCAAGATCGGGAACGTTGAGGATTGCTCGCATTTCCTCCATTGTCAGGTGACGGATGAGCTTCTGGTCGTGGCGCTTGGCCGGGATCGCATGGACCCGGCCGATCTGCTCCAGGGCGGAGGGCACCTTGTGCTCCACATAGCGCATGAACGTCTTGATGGCAGCAAGCCGGACATTGCGCGTGGACGCGCTATTGCCGCGATCGTGTTCAATGTAACCAAGGAAAGCGACGATCATCGGCGCGTCGAGGTCCTCAATCGTCAGCAAAGACGGACGAGTGCCCAGCCGTTTCGCCGCATAGTCGAACAATAGTTTGAAGCAGTACGCATAGGTCTCGCAGGTTTGCGGACTGTAACCCCTTTGGCGGGGCATATAGTCACGCAGAAAGCTGGTGATGAGTGGAGCGAGCTTCGTCATACGTCGCCCTCCCCAACCAGCTTTTCCGCGGCCGCTGCGATGTCGACCATCATTTCTGGCGTCGCCTGAAGATACCAGTATGTATTGTGGATACTGACATGACCCAAGTAGGTCGATAGGGCGACGAAGTGCTTGGCAATCGTGCCGCGTTCGGCGCCGCATTGTTCCAGGACACGGGTTGCGAAGGTATGTCGAAGATCATGGATGCGCGGCTGCCGACTTCGATCCGGCGCGATGCCCGCTCGTCGCAGGATGCAGCGGAATGCATAGTTCACCGTCGATGGGTAAAGCTGTCGGTGCTTGACGGATGGGAAGAGCCAATCGCTCTCGCCTGCAAGCTGGCATCGCGCGTCAAGATAGCCTTTGAGCGCCTCGACGACGGTCGCGTGCAGCGGCACCAACCGGCTTTTACGGAACTTGGTTTCGCGAATGTGCAATACGCCGTCATGCAGAATGTCAGTATGCCTCCGCCGAAGGCCGTCTGCCCTGATTTGGTGATTGGCTTTAAGTCCATGCCTTATGTCATGCGCTACAATCATTTCCCCTATTGAGGTCTATTCCGCGGACGATCTTGGCCGTCGACGGGATTGGTCGGACGAAGAGAAGGTTCGGATCGTCGAAGAGAGCTTGCAAGGCTTTCGGCAGGGTTCAGTGACGGCGCGGCGATATGGATTGTCTCGGTCGTTGTTGACCCGTTGGCGTCGGGAATACCGGAGCGGGCTTCTGAGCGTTACCGCATCAACAAGCTTCGTGCCGCTTTCGATTTTGCCGCCGCCGGCATCTTCCGAGATGGCCGGTCCGCTCCGGTCGGACGGCGACAAGACGATCGAGATCGGCCTGCCGAACGGTCGTCGCCTGACGATCCCGGCCTCGCTTGATCCGAACATCCTTGCCGGCCTGTTGCCGGTCCTGGATGCGTCATGATCGCCTTTCCGGCCGGGGTGAAGGTGTGGATCGCGGGCGGCGTGACGGACATGCGTTGCGGCATGAACAGCCTAGCGCTGAAGGTGCAACAGGGTCTTGGCCGCGATCCTCATGGCGGTGAGGTCTTCTGCTTCCGGGGTCGCAAGGGTGATCTGATCAAGGTTTTGTGGCACGACGGGATCGGCATGTCGCTTTACCTGAAGCGGCTTGAGGCCGGAAAGTTCATCTGGCCGGTCAGCCAGAATAGCTCCGCCGTGCCAGTGTCGGCGGCGCAACTCGGCTATCTTCTGGAAGGGATCGACTGGCGCAATCCACGCTGGACGCAGCGACCTGCAACGGCAGGATAGTCGCCAACCGTTCCACTGTTTTTGTTGGGCTTTCTGTGGTTCCATGGTAGCTTTCGGCCATGGATGATGCTGCTTCGGAGATAGCCAGATTGCGCGCCGCGCTTGCGGTATCGGAAGCGCGTGCCGCCTCCGCCGAGGCCGATCTCGCGCAGGTGCGCGCCGTCGTGACGACTTCGGAGGCGATGATCCGGCACCTCAAGCTCGAGATCGCAAAGCTGCGCCGTGAGCAGTATGGCCAGAGCTCGGAACGGCGCGCCCGGCTGATCGACCAGATGGAACTGCAGCTCGAAGAACTCGAAGCCGACGCCACCGAAGACGAGATCGCGGCTGAACGCGTGGCAGCGAAGATCACAAATGTCTCCGCCTTCGAACGCCGCCGGCCGGCCCGCAAGCCGTTTCCCGAACATCTGCTGCGCGAGCGCCTGGTCATCGAAGCTCCCACGCAATGCGCCTGCTGCGGCTCGGCCCGGATCGTGAAGATGGGCGAAGACGTCACCGAGACGCTGGAGGCGATCCCGCGCCAGTGGAAGGTGATCCAGACGGTGCGGGAGAAGTTCACCTGCCGGGACTGCGAGAAGATCAGCCAGCCACCGGCTCCCTTCCATCCGACTCCGCGTGGATGGGCAGGTCCCAACTTGCTCGCCACGATCCTGTTCGAGAAGTTCGGTCAGCATCAGCCATTGAACCGCCAGGCCGAGCGCTATGCCAGGGAAGGCGTCGATCTCAGCCTCTCTACGCTGGCCGATCAGGTCGGGGCCTGCGCGACGGCGCTGCAGCCGATCCATGACCTGATCCGTGCCCATGTTCTGGCAGCCGTTCGGCTGCATGGTGACGACACCACCGTGCCGCTTCTGGCCAGGGGTGCAACAAGGCAGGCAAGGTTATGGACCTACGTCCGCGATGATCGTCCCTTTGCGGGCGGCGCGCCGCCGGCGGCGCTCTTCCACTTTTCTCCGGACCGGGAGAAGACCCATCCCAACACGCATCTTGCCGGATGGCACGGCATACTGCAGGCGGATGCCTATGGTGGCTACAACGATCTCTATCGTGCGGGTCGCCGCCCCGAACCGGTCAAGAGCGCGCTCTGCTGGAGCCATGCACGGCGCAAGTTCTTCGAACTGGCCGATATCGCCGGCAACGTGCGCAAGGGCAAACCTGCCCACGAGATATCGCCTGTCGCGCTCGAGGCCGTCGCCCGCATCGACGCGCTCTTCGATATCGAGCGAGGCATAAACGGGAAGTCCGCCGAGGAAAGACTGGTAGCGAGGCGGCAACATGCGCGTACGATCGCCGAGGAACTGCACGACTGGCTCATGGCCCAGCGTTCCCAGATGTCGAAGCACAATCCCGTCGCCAAGGCGATCAACTACATGTTCGAGAAGGACGGGCGCTGGGAAGCCTTCACCCGGTTCCTCGACGATGGCAGGCTCTGCATGTCGAACAATGCGGCCGAGCGCGCCCTGCGCGGGATAGCTCTCGGAAGAAAGGCGTGGCTATTCGCCGGCTCCCAGCGCGGCGGCGAGCGTGCTGCCTTCATGTATTCCCTGATCGTCACGGCCAAGATGAACGACATCGATCCGCAGGCCTGGCTGGCGGACGTGCTCGCTCGCATGCCTGGCATCCCCGTGTCGCGGCTGCCGGAACTGTTGCCGTGGAACTGGTCTTCCGCAGGCCACGTCCACCAGAAAGCAGCCTGATGGCGCGCCCGACGCATGTCTACACGATCGACTATGTCGCCTCGCTGATCGGCGAGAACATTGAACTTCTCCAGAAAATCGCCAACAATTCCGACAACATCGACTACGGCGAGATGATCCATGTCCATGACGGCAGCGAAGAGGGCATCACCACCTTCACGGACCGGGGGATCGAAAGCTTGCAGGAATTCCTCGCCGATATCCGCACCTGGGACGGAGGTGTGCGGCAGTTCCTTATCGACGAGCAATGTGATCCGGAAAGGATCGAACGCATCATGGCGGACCAGCCTAAATCATAAGCTCCGCGGCCTTCGCCGGATGGATACGAATGTCATCAACCCTGAGCGCAAGAGCCTCGGAGACACGCAGTCCCGTGGATGCAATCAACCCAAAAAGCATGACGTAGAGTTCGCGCCGCAGCGGATTGGGCCTTTGGTGCCTTAGATGACCGGTAGTATCGAGAATCCGCGCTATCTCGTCCGCTGTATAGATGTAGGGAACCGGCCTATTGGTGATCCGCTTGATATCTGGGGGCGGTATCTCGTGGCGAGGGTCTTCCGCCTGCAGGAAGCGAGCAAACAGGATAATGGCTGTCAGGCGATGCGCCATGGCGTTTGGGCTTTTGGCCGCCATGGGCAACCATGTAAGTGCTGTTGCAGTGCGAATGTGGCTCTCGCCGCGTTCCGCTGCAAAGCGCGCGAAGGCAAGGAGATGCCGTTCGGCCTGGACAAGCTTATAACCTAGCGCGCGGCGCAGACTGATATAGCGATCGACGTCGGCACTCAGCATGGTAACCTCCCGCCCCATGGTTGCGCGATCTCGGACAAGAGGCCGATGTCTACCTTGGCGTAGAGCGCAGTCGTCGATGGAGAACGGTGACGCAACACGGCTCCAACGCCGGCAAGGCTCGCGCCGTTACGCAGCATCGCGGTCGCCGCCGAGTGGCGGAGCACATGCGCACCTCGATGGTTACTTTCAATCCCCGCTCTGTCGAGCCCGCGGCGCACGATACATTTCACGGCAATTCGGCTGAGTGGCCTGATCGGTGCAATATCCGTCAGGAACACTCGAGTCGTCGCAATGCGCGGCCTTGCCCGCTCGATATAAGCTAAAATGGCATCGCCAACGTCTTGAGGTAGCGGGAGCCGTTCCTCCCGCCGGGCCTTGCCGACAAGCGTTATTCGGCCATTTTTCCAATCAATGTCACAGAAAGTGAGATTGGCGGCTTCGCTGGCCCTGAGGCCCAGCCGAGCCAGGAGCAGCATGACAGCGCGGTCGCGTAACCGGCTTTCGCCGCCACAAGCGGCAAGGAGGCGGTCGATATCACTTTGACCAAGGAAACGCGGTGTCGTCGCCAGTTGCCAGCTCGCAAAGCTCGGAACTGCATATTCCCGACCAGCGGGGCATTGCCCGATCGCCACAAGATATTTGAGGTAGGCGCGCGTTGCGACAGTGATACCCTGAGCCCGCGCGCGGCCGTGCGGCTTCGCGCGATCGAGCACGAAGCCGCGGATCGCGCCTGCCGTATAAACATCCGGATCAGTGCCGAGCGACACCAGAAGATCGATCAAGATTGGCTGATAGGTATCGAGTGTGGAATCCTTGATACCACGCTGCTCCCTCATCCAGCATCGGAACGCGGCAAGCGCCGGCCAGGTCTCTTCCAGCGACGGGTGCAGTTCTGGAGGCAGAATGTTCTTCTCGTGCAGATAAGAGAGGAACAGCCCGGCCGCACCCTGCGGAGCACGCGCTTTTTTGCTACCTTGGAACACCGACACCGATGCGGCGAAGCCAACAGCGAGCGTGTCGATCTCGAAGCCGGTCGCTCGTACCCAGTCGCTCCATAGCGCCAACAGGCGCACCACCTCCACGATCGTTGCAGGCGAATAATTCCGCTGGGATAACCACTCCTTGAACCCATCGACATGCGGCTGTAGCCAGTTGATCCGAACATTAATACTGCGGGGATGTCTGTACTTTCGCTTTGTCACTATTACCTCCAGTTGCTTGTCGGCGCCGGAGAAGTCCGGCGTGTTGAACAAATCGGAGGTTTAAAGTCCATTCCAGCAGTCGGTATGCAGCTCATCCGTTATCGGCACGTTTGGCCTCACAGGCCGACGTGTCTTGCTGCTGGTCCTCAAGATGATGACAATGACATCGGTAGGGGCAATGACACTGCGACAGCGGTGTTCCTGTTGATGATGAGGCGATCATCCACGTCGTTCTCTGCCGACAATGCAGCGAAGCCCCGATACGGCCTCTCATCTCGGCTGGTCTGGCGCCGGTCCGGCCTTGGCCTGCAACGGCTTCGCCGACCTTCTTCCCCTGACCGCAAGCGGCCATTCCTCGCGAAGCAACAAGCTCGGCTACCGCCGTCCTCCGCTGGCGCTGTGGTCCTTTGGATGCAGCAGGCCAACCCGTCGCCTCTTGACCGCCATCGAGGCCGCATCGGGCGGCTTCGAACAACTCTCAGGAGAAACGACAATGGCTCAGATCGGCACCTTCACCCGCGACGAAACCGGCGCCTACAACGGCACCATCAAGACCCTCACCCTCAACGTCAAGGCATCCATCAAACCCTGCGACCGCGACAACGATCGCGCCCCGGACTTCCGGGTCACAGCAACGGGTGTCGAGTTCGGAGCCGGCTGGAGCCGGACCGCCCGCGAAACCGGCGCCGAATACCTCTCGCTCAAGCTCGACGATCCATCCTTCACAGCTCCGGTCTATGCCTCCCTCGTCCAGGGCGACAAAGGCGAGCACAAGCTCATCTGGTCTCGCTGACCAGCACCACGGCGCTCCGCTCACAGCGGGGCGCCCTCATTCGATCACATAGCCCAGCGCGCGATAACCCACTCGTCGCTTTGCGGCCATCCGGGCCAGCACCGGAACGGTGCTGTCGACATAATCGACGACCAGGACGTCCCGCTTTCCATCATGCTGACGATGCAGACGGCCGACATACTGCGCCAGAGTTCCCTTCCAGGCGATCGGCATGGTCAGGAACAACGTGTCGAGCCGGGCGTCATCGAAGCCTTCCCCGATATAGCGGCCTATCGCTAGTATCAGGCGCTCATCATCATCCGCGACATTCAAGGCCGTGTTGGCCTGCTTGCGATCCTTCGCCGACATGCCGCCGCGTAGCACCACCAGATTTTTCACGAACGGCGAGAACTTCTGCTGCAGATAGTCGAGGTGATCCTTACGCTCCGTCAGCAGGATGGGCGAACGTTTGGCCTCGAGGGATTTCAACACATCATCGAATATCAGGTCATTTCGGCCTTGGTCCTGCGCAAGGGCCGCATAGATCGCTGGCATTGACGGGCGCTCTGCCGAGACGAGTGACGCTGGCAACTCAAACTTCGTCGAACGGTCGCGGGCACGGTGGCGAATACCACGCTCGGCAGCTTGAACTCTTGCATCGACCCGATGGCGAACGGGGCCGCATTGCATGAAGATGATCGGATGATGACCGTCCTTTCGGGCAACGGTGGCAGATAAGCCGACGACATATCGCGCCTTGGATCTGCGAGCGACAAGTTCAAAACTTGCAGCGGACAGATGGTGGCACTCGTCGACAATCAGATGACCGTAATTTCCCACGATGTCATCGACCTCGCCATTGCGAACCAGGCTTTGGATCAGCGCCACATCGACGATCCCTGTCGGCTTCCTTTTCCCGCCACCGATGATGCCGATCTGCTTTGGGTCGATGCTCAGGAAGGAACTCAGACGCTCTACCCATTGGGTGAGAAGCTCTCTGCGGTGAACAAGAACCAGCGTGTTGCGGCTCCGATGCGCTATGAGTGCAGCTGCGACAACTGTCTTACCGAAGGCAGTCGTGGCGGCGAGCACGCCGTTATCGTTGGCGACAAGAGCATCAAAGGCCCGCGATTGTGGCCGTCGCAGTTCCCCTTGGAACGAGACGCCGGCGGGTAGAGCCTCTCCATCTTCGCGGAGATCCTCCAGAATGGCGGTCGCGCCATGGCTCCTGATCAACTCTACAGTTTCGTCGAAGCAGCCTCGTGGCAGCGCGACATGGCGTGGGTGAAGTTCGGCACATGAGATGATCCGCGGCTTGCCGAATGTCGGCAATCGCATTGCTTGTGCGCGATAGAATTCCGGGTTCTGGAATGCTGCCAGGCGCACGAACTGCGCAATCAGCGCGGACGGAAGCTCGGTCCTATCGATGTAAACCTGGTCGGCGATCACGACCTTGATGCTTTGCGGGATCGCAGCCTCAATTCGCCGCGGCTCGCTCCGACGTGACGGCAACATCTTCCACGGCTCATCGGCATGTTCGTCATCGACTGGTATCCGGACGCCCAAGACCCGCCCCGACAATTCGGCTTCGTCGGCGATCCTGAAGACTTCGTCCGCCGACAACCTGGGTAAAGACGACAGGTATGCCCACTGGTCATCGTAGGGTTGCAGGTCGCCATCGACAAAAACGCTGTTTCCATTTTCGCGGGCTTTCCTTTGCAAAGGAAGCGCGATCAGATTGCCGAAGCCGCCAAGTGGCATCGTATCCTGGTTGGGAAAGAAACGGTCGTAAGACGTGAAGCCGATCTCGGGGCGGTTCTCCATCGTCTCTGTTATCAGCGCGGCCCCCAGTTGTCGGGCGATCTTCGCGGGAACGGGTTCGGAGAACAATATCCAGACATGGCCTCCGTTTCCTGACCTCGACCGTTCGAGGGCTGCGGCAATCCCTTTTGCACGACAGGTTGCCAGCAACGCTCTGGTATCGTCCGCCCAGCTTTCCTTGTCGAAGTCAGCAGCAAGGAACCAGCATGTTTCGTCTTGCAGCAATGGATATACGCCGGCAACAAAGTCGCTTGACCGGGCATCGCCACCACGAAGGTGCTTTTCGATGATGCCCTCGGAATACGGGATGAACGCTTGATGGGGGCAGTCCCCACATTTCACCTTCGGCTTGCCGCAGATTCCTTTCGCCCACTCGTTGGAACAGGATGGCGAATAGCCGGTGCGTCCATCCTTTCTATTTTCCCATCGCACCGGAAAGACATCGGGGCGCCCGGCAAACAGCTGCCGGAATAACTCCACCTTCTCCATCGACGGTGAGCTGTTGGTAACAGGGGCATCGGCGAAGGCTGGCTTCTCGGCGGCAACCTGGCTATCGGAAATCAGCTGTTGCTCAAACGCTTCCAGCTCACGCTCAAGCGCCATCCGCTCGTCATTCAGATCGGCTAACCGCCGTCGAATGCGCGCAATGTTCTCCCAAGCATCATTCTTTTCCGCCAACTTTGCAGCTTTCGCCTAAATGATCCTGCGGACCAGCATAGGCCAAAGACGTCCGTATTTTAAGACGCACTATCTATCTCAGCGGCACAGAAGGCTCCGGAATTATGCGGAGTAAAATCCACCGCAAACACCGGCAAAAGCAGGCTTCAGCGACCAACACTCCGCAAAATCCCGCTCTCTGCATAATCGACGCTCCCGGCGTAGACGCGAACTGCGGGCCCTTGTCGGAGGGGTTTTCGACCCGGGCGATGCGGGCTTTGACGTTAAGGGCGAGCGTGCGGATGGAGCCGGTGAAGCCGTTTTCGGTGGAGGTGAATGTGCCGATGGTTGCCATTTTCGTATTCCGTGCGCCAAGAGTGACGGCTGGAAACCGTCACGCGCACTTTTTGCCCCTGCAGGGTGGGAGACCCTGCCGCCAACGCGCCGCAAGCGCGGGGGCTGAAGCAGACGGGTGAGGTAAGCCGGGTGCCTTCGGCAAGCCATAAATAAGCAGAACCCGTCAAAGTCGGACGGCCAGGGACTTCCGCCCGTGGCCGGTCCGGCAAGCATGCCTGTTATGGGAAGAATAATCGAACCGATGTTTGAAGCCTCGTTGCAACATGGAACCTGCCAAGCCGGAAGTGGGCAGGTCGGTCGAAAGACCGGAGAAGCGCCGATCTCCGCTGGATTACCGGGGATCAGGGGCGTGCGCGGTCGCGCGCGTCAGCCAGCGGCCCAGCTTGCGGTGGCCGATGGCCGGAGTTCTCACGGGGTAGAGTCGGTCCCTAAGGCAGGCGAAGGGACAACAGGTGAACTTGGGAACCTTGCCGTGTTCTCTCCCGCCGGACGGCGCGAGATGATCGAGGCGACCGATGATCGGCGCGGCTGGGGGCGGAGTCTTCGTAGTAGTCCGAGGGCGGGAAAGCCGTCCACATGGCGAAGGGAGACAGTGAGTGAAGCAAGCCGGCAGGAGGTGGGCCGATGAAGCCCGATGCGGTGAATACCGTGTTCGTCCTCGACATGCAGCGCAAACTTCACAGGTGGAGTGTCGCGGACGCCGACAAGGTGTTCGCGGATCTGTTCAACATCGTATGCGACCGCAGGACGCTCTCGGAAAGCTGGCGACGCTTGTCCCGTAACAAGGGCAGTCGAACACCGGGAACCGATGGCGTCACGCGGAAAACGGTTGAAGAGCGGCCGGGCGGCGCTGTGCAATTCGTCGAGGATATCCGAAATGAGCTGCGCGGCGGCACATATCGGCCCGAGCCTGTCCGGCAAAGGCTGATCCCAAAACCGGGCAAACCCGGCAAGGTGCGTCCACTCGGCATTCCAACGCTCAAGGACCGACTGGTACAAATGGCTTTGAAGCTCGTGCTGGAACCGATCTTCGAGGCGGACTTTTATCCGACCTCATACGGCTTCCGGCCCGGCAGGAGCACCCATGATGCGCTGGCGAACATCCAGCGTCATTTGCACCCCACACCCAGCGGCACCTCCGAGTACCGCTTCGTGATCGAAGGGGACATCAGGGGCTGCTTCGACGCCGTCGATCATCATGTGCTGATGGAGCGAGTACGCTGCCGTGTCGGAGATCGAAAGGTTCTCTGGCTCGTACTCGCCTTCCTGAAGGCCGGTGTCATGGTCGAGGGCTCCGTCCGCCACCCTGTCACGGGCACCCCGCAGGGTGGCATCATCTCGCCGTTGCTGGCCAACATCTATCTGGCTGCCATTGACGAGAGGTATGGACGGTGGTCGATGCGTCCTCGCGAGCGACCGCAGAATGCAGCCGATCGGCGGCTTTACGACCGCCGGAGAAACAGGCCGACATTCTTCGCCGTTCGATATGCCGACGACTTCGTCGTGCTGACGGACGGAACACGTGAGGAAGCGGAGACCGAAAAGCTGGCGCTAGCGCAGTTCCTACAGCAGGAATTGCGCATGGAACTGTCGATGGAAAAGACCAGGATCACCCAGGTTGGGGAAGGCTTCGACTTCCTCGGCTATCGGGTAGTGCAGACCAAGGCTCGCCGCACCGGCCGTATGGTCGGCAATCTCTTCATACCGAAGAGCAAGCTGAAGGATCTGCGCCACAAGATCAAGGTCAGGGTGAAGGAGACACCGACAGGTCAATCCCTTGCCGATCTCATCGAGAGCCTCAACCCGGTCATCACCGGCTGGCGAAATTACTACCGCTACGCCACATGGGCCACGCGGGACTTCTCCGGTCTGGATTGGTGGCTATGGGAGCGCATCGGGCGATGGCTGCGCAAGAAGTATCGAAAGGCGACATGGCGTGAGCTATGTCGCCGCTTCCGTGCAACAGCACCCGACAGCCGCTGGCGATGGGTCGACGGACCGAAATCGCTGCGGTTCTTCCGGGAGGGCGGGTCAACCCGCTTCCCGTTCCGGGGCATACGAATACCAAACGGATGGAACGACCCTGACGAGAAGTTCCGAAAAGGAGCTGATCGCTTCTGG
Organism: Shinella sp. WSD5-1; assembly: GCF_963942435.1. Classification (GTDB taxonomy): domain Bacteria; phylum Pseudomonadota; class Alphaproteobacteria; order Rhizobiales; family Rhizobiaceae; genus Shinella; species Shinella yambaruensis. Next base: position 28,232 of record NZ_OZ012603.1, on the reverse strand, counting down.
GCATCGTTCGACACCCTCATGTCCGTGTGAGGGCCACCCGTGGCGATAGCCACGCATGGAGAGCCGGTGGCTTGGAAAACTTGCACGTCCGGTTCGGCGAGAGGGGCGCAGAAACCACCTGCCGCGAGGCAGGCAGGCGCTGTGCTCCTACTCTACTTTTCTCGTGTTCGGGCCGCGCCCATCGCGGCCTCGATAGCTGTCAAAAGACCGGTGACGATCGGACCGCACCCAATAGGGCCGTAATGAAATGGAGGGCGGCAAGTCGCAAATTTGTTAGTGGGAGAGGAGGAGCCTTTAGGCTTCCGGGGTAAGAAATCTGCGGCTTGCCGTTGCGGGAAGACGATCGAGGCGCGGCCGGTCTCCGGTCAGACATGCCTCATCGAGCCCGCAGATGGGTTGCCGGAAACTCTGACGTAAAAGGGATAGGCAATGGCTTTCTGCTACACTTGCGTTGGGCAAGAATGGCACCCTTGGCCATGCCGCACTTGCATCAACGCCGTTGCACGCTTCAGTCGGAGACCGAGCCCCTCCCATCGTTGGCCTGCTTGCCCGCAACGCCCCGTGCGATATCGTTGCGCTCGTGAATCGCTGCCCGGAGGATCAATGCGTCAGCAGACCAAACCGTTCATCATCGAACGCAAACCGTCCCGCAAACCCAAACCCGCCGCTCAAAAACCGTCGATCTGGGGAAGGCTGGATGCTGACATCTCCCAAGGTCTGAAGGACCAACGGGATGAGGTTCACTCGGCCGCCACTGTTGGTGACGACCGCGCCTGAGCGTCAGGCCGCAGCCTTCACATCCGCTCCCGGCTGCAAGGAATGCAGGAATGTCACGGCTCGTTGCGCATGGGCTGCCGCCTGGAAGATCGCCCGCTTGTCATTATCGAACAGAACACCCCGGCGAAGTTCTTCGAAAACCCGGAACAGGATCGCACGAAGACCTTCCTGACCCAGATCGCGCACTGAACCGCCGGCGAGCGAAACAGGTCGTTTGCCGCTCCCGACAGGCGGAACGGCAAACGACCGCTCTCCTCCGGCAGGGACGGAGGAGAGTGTCCCGGAAGAGGCACCAAGCGGTGTCGGCGACGGACTCCGGCGATACCCTCCCAAGACCGATCGGCTGCCGCTGCAACGAGGATGAGCGGCAGCCGATCCGCTCCCTTCAGCGGCGGTGTGAAGGGAGCCATCCGGATTGGCTGCGAAGTGCGGTCGCTAACCGAATGGCTCGGCGACCGTCTCGCGGGCCGTAATGCTCAGGATCTCGTCGGTCACTTCGTGCACACCCTTCATTCCGCCGACCCTGAAGAGCAGGCCTTGCTCGCGGTAGTATGCCGAAAGAGGAAGCGTGGCTACGCGGTAGGCCTCCAGGCGCACCCGCATCGTATCGACGTCATCGTCCTTCCGGACCTCCGTAGAATTCGCTAGGGCGGCCCTGGCCCTGTTCAGGACGCGTTCCAGAACGACGGCTTCGTCTACGACCAGTTCGATCACAGCATCTAGCCTCTCGTCGGGGAGCAAGCCGTCAAGCCACTGGGCTTGTGCGACGTTTCGGGGGAATCCGTCGAGTATGAAGCCCCGTGCCGCGTCGCCTTGTTGTAGACGGCGGGCGACGACATCGGAAATGAGATCGTCGGAGACGAGACCTCCAGCCTCCATAGTCGCGCGGATCGAGAGCCCGAGTTCGGTACCGGAACGGACTTCCGAACGGAGTATCTCCCCGGTTGACAGGTGCGGTATCTTGTACCGACGGGACACTATTTCCGCCTGTGTGCCCTTGCCGGCACCCGGCGCGCCTAGAAACATCAGCCTCATGTTCGTTCCCTTTTATCAAGCTGCCGCTTTGTTCTGTCGGTTCGCGATAAGATCATCCACGACAGCCGGATCGGCGAGCGTGGAGGTATCCCCGAGAGCTCCGAAATCATCCTCTGCGATCTTCCGCAAAATCCGGCGCATGATCTTGCCCGAACGCGTTTTCGGCAGGCCCGGCGCGAACTGAATCTTGTCCGGCGCGGCGATGGGCCCGATTTCGCCGCGGACATGCTTGACGAGTTGCTGCCTCAGTTCATCGGATTCCTCCGCGGCCGCCATTAGTGTCACGTAGCAGTAGATGCCTTGTCCCTTGATGGCATGCGGGTAGCCGACGACCGCCGCCTCCGACACGAGATCGTGCGACACGAGAGCGGATTCCACTTCCGCCGTTCCGAGGCGATGGCCCGACACGTTGAGCACGTCGTCAACGCGCCCCGTGATCCAGTAGTAGCCGTCCTCGTCCCGACGGCAGCCATCTCCCGTGAAGTACTTGCCCTTGTAGGTCGAGAAGTATGTTTGGATGAAGCGGTCGTGGTCGCCGTAAACGGTGCGCATCTGGCCGGGCCAGCTGTCAGCGATACAGAGGTTGCCGTCGGCCGCCCCTTCGAGGACATTGCCATCGTCGTCCACGAGTTCTGGCTTGACCCCGAAGAACGGTGTCGTCGCCGATCCCGGCTTGAGGTCCGTCGCCCCTGGCAGCGGAGTGATGAGATGGCCACCTGTTTCAGTCTGCCACCACGTGTCGATGATTGGACAACGCCCCTGCCCCACGACGTCGTGGTACCAGTGCCATGCCTCCGGGTTAATCGGTTCGCCGACGGTGCCGAGAAGACGCAGACTGGACCGGTGCGACCGGGTGACGAACTCGTCACCCGCACCCATCAACGACCGTATTGCGGTCGGGGCTGTGTAGAAGATGTTGACCTTGTGCTTGTCGATGACTTCCCAGAAACGGCCCTGGTCGGGGAAGGTCGGCACGCCCTCGAACATCAAGGTCGTCGCGCCGTTCGCTAAGGGGCCGTATAGTATGTAGGAATGCCCAGTGACCCAGCCCACATCGGCCGTGCACCAGTAGACGTCGCCCGGGTGATAGTCGAACACGTATTCGTGGGTCATGGCGGCGTAGACGAGATATCCGCCCGTGGTATGCACGACGCCCTTGGGCTTTCCCGTCGAACCCGATGTGTAAAGGATGAAAAGCGGATCCTCGGCATTCATGCTTTCCGGAGCACACGTGGCGTCGACAGTCTCGATCTCCCGGTGATGCCAGATATCTCGCCCAGGTGCCCAGCCGATCTTGCCCCCCGTACGCCGCACGACGAGGACTTTATCGACGAGCACATGCTGGCGTGCGGCGATGTCGATTGCCTTGTCCGTATTGTCCTTGAGGGGGACTGCCTTGCCGCCGCGAAGTCCCTCGTCGCAGGTGATGACGAAGGTCGACTCGCAGTCCACGATACGGCCAGCGAGGGCTTCGGGCGAGAACCCCCCGAATACGACCGAATGCACGGCTCCGATCCGGGCGCAGGCGAGCATCGCATATGCGGCCTCGGGGACCATCGGCATATAGATCGTAACCCGGTCGCCCTTCTTCACGCCATACTTCTTCATGACATTCGCCATGCGGCAGACATGCTCGTGAAGTTCCCTGTAGGTGATCTTGCGGTCGATATAGGGGTTGTCGCCCTCGAAGATAATCGCGGTCAGATCCCCATGCTGGTCTAGATGGCGGTCGACGCAGTTGTAGGAGACGTTCGTTTCGCCGTCTTCGAACCACTTGATCGAAACGTCCCCCGTAAACGACGTATTCTTCACGACCGTGAATGGCTTGAACCAATCGATCCGCTTGCCGTGCTCAGCCCAAAACGCATCCGGGTCTTTCAGGCTTGCCGCGTACCACTGGTCGTATTTGGCCCTATCGATAAGCGCGCGGTCCTTGACCGGTTGCTGTACCGGATAAACCTTCTGTGACATCGGTACTCCTCCTCACTATGCTCTTGATGTGTTGGCCAGACTCGCCCCTATCGCGTCAGCCTGTGAAAAATCGCCAGAAGGTGGGACGGCAGTTGCTCGACCCTCGTTACCGTCGTCGCTCCCTTGCGACCGAAAATCCGGTCGGCGTAGGACGGTGCGTCGGAGCCGAGCGCCACGCAGAACGTGTCGATCCCCTTCTGATTGACTGAATGGACCGCGGCCCGGGCGTCCTCCACGAGGTAACGCTCGTCGTCCACGTCGATATCCGAAGGCTCCCCGTCGGTGACCACGAGCAACAGACGTCGGTAGCTTCGTTGCCGTGAAAGGTCCTTGGCAGCATGCCTGATAGCCGTTCCGAGCCGGGTGGACATTCCGCTATCCAGCCCGGCGAGACGCATCTTTGTCCCGAGATCGTAGGGCTCCGCGAAATCCTTGATCCGGAAATACCGGACGTCTTCACGTGTGTCTGAACAGAATGCCGCCAAGGCGAATTTGTCGCCCAGCCCGGCTATCGTGCTTGATAGCAGGGCAGTTGAAACGCGCTCCACGTCGAGGACTTTCCTCGCCCCGCCCTGAACGGCATCGGCGGTGGAGTTCGACACGTCGAGCAAGATCAGGACGGAAAGGTCTCGACTTCTCCGTTCGTAGCGGCTGTAGACCCTGAAATCGGGAGCTACGTTCATCCGACTGGAAATCGCAGCGTCGATGCAGGCGTCCATGTCGAGGACATCGCCGTCCGCCTGTCGTCGCAAGCGTTCGGTTCGGCCCGTCCGCGCGGCACGGATCATGTTCGCCAGCTTGGACGAGATATCGGCATGTGCCTTCTCGGCGAGAATGATCGAGTCGGCCGGCTTTTCCGGAACGCGGTGTTCTCGAACAGAACACCACTCGGTGCGATCCTTGCGCACGAGGTAATCGTATTCGGGATACCGGGCGACGAGAACTCCTTCGGACGCATCGCGGCTCAGGGATACCTTTCCGACAGCCTCGCTATCGGCTCTTTCTTCGGCTTCGTCATCCGGTTTCCCGTCGTCGCGCTGCTGCTGCTCGACCCGAGCGCCTTCGACGATGTCCTGCATTTCGATTGCCGGTTCCCCGGCGTCGCCGAAATCCCAGATACCGATGTTGTCGTCGCGATATGCGGGCTGGACGACATATCCCTTGGCGTCGAACCGGATACGCATTTGACCGAGGTCGTTGCCGAGGAGGCCGCCGATCGTCCTGCTGAGCGACTGGTCGGACAGATCGAGGTCGGCTGCCTGCTCGAACAGCGTTCGTCCCTTTTCGATCCAGCCATCGGGGTCGCGGTAGTCGCTGTCGATCAGGGCTCTCGCAAGCCTTGCCAGGAGCGACGTGGCCAAAGGCGGGCCGCCGGGCTTGGCGACATGAAAAGGCAGCCACAGTTCTTCCAGACCCGGCAACTCGCGGATCGCCAGACGTTCTACGCGAGCGTCCTCGATCACGGAAATGACGGCGAGCTGGAATGGCTTCAACGATCCGACGGGAAACAGATGCTCCGTGAAGTGATGGTGAGCGCCGACGTGGGCGACGGCGGCGCGATAGATACGACGCGACTCTTCACCCTCGAACCCGGCAAACGAGGGCGGCATCCGGATACCCCCGCCTCCGAACCCCACGCGGCGTCGCATCGGCTCGGGCATGTCGGGTGCGGCGACCTGCATGGGTGGCTCGATGCCCCACACGGCGCGTAGGTACGGTCTAAGCGTTCCCTGCAGCGCAGCGTATCGATCCGCACCTTCCTCGACGTCGAAGAAGCGCCTGGCCTCCGGGTCTTCCATTTTGAAAAAAGCCGCCTGTCTTTCGGGGTGGCGACGTCCGATCGCGATACCCATCGACACGAACGCTTTGAACCCGGCGAGGTCGACCCTGCCGAGGATTTTGGCGCTGTTCTCCAGCAGCACGACGACCGCTGAGGGAGCGGCCTTCGCTGCATTCTCCACGATGAGCAGCCATTCGATGACTGCGTCCGGTCGGTGAAGTAGTTCCGCCGCGGCGACGGCGCTGTCCGGCAAAATGGAAGTCGTCCGCTTGTCCGTCCGGATCGCGAACTCCGAGACGGCACGACCCAATCTCAGTACGGGCTCGAGCCCCGAGATAACCGCGAGCTCGGGTCCCCGCCGAAGGTAGGCGCTGGCGACGAGATCACCGTACCCGGCCTGGTCGATTCTTTCGTGAGCCGACTTCCACTCGGCATCCCATCGCCCGGCATTGAGGAGGTCGGCGTGCGAAGGCATCAGAAACAGACCGATACGGCGGCGGTCAACGCTTCGCGGACGTCGGGGTCGTCGGTGATAGGGAGAATGATCGCCATCCGACAGGCCTGGGCGATCGGAATGCCCTGCCTCGTCAACATGGCGGCATGGATCAACATTCGCGTCGATGCCCCCTCGTCGAGACCGTGACCGCGTAGATTGCGCGACCGCTGCGCGACGCGAACCAATGCGCTCGCTATAGCGGACTCCACGCCCGCTTCCTTCGCTACGATCTCCGCTTCCGCCGCGTCGTCCGGATAGTCGAAGCCGATCGCCGAAAACCGCTGCTTTGTAGATTCCTTGAGGTCTTTCAGGACACTTTGATATCCGGGATTGTAGGACACGACGATCCTGAAATTCGGATGAGCGCGCACCACCTCGTTCTTTTTCTCCAACGGGAGAATACGACGGTCGTCGGTCAGAGAATGGATGACGACGGTAGTGTCCTGCCTGGCTTCCACTATTTCATCGAGATAGCATATCGCGCCAAGGCGGGCCGCCATGGTAAGTGGGCCGTCGTGCCACTTGGTGCCGTCGGCGTCGAGCAGAAATCGCCCTACGAGATCGGCGGCCGTCATGTCTTCGTGACAGGAAACGGTCACCAGGGGCTGGCCGAGACGCCATGCCATGTGTTCCACGAAACGGGTCTTGCCACATCCGGTCGGCCCCTTGAGCATGACGGGGATGCGCATCCGGTAAGCGGCCTCGAACAGCGCGACTTCCTCACCGGAGGCGCGGTAAAACGGCTCCTCGACGATCGCGAAATCCTGCAGGGCGTCGGGTATGGCGGAAGCTTGATCGAGGTTGGTCCTGGGCTGCATGCTGAAATCCTTAGATGATCTCTCCTGGCGGACAGGCCGCCCGCCAAGAGGGTGTTGATTACGGCATCAACGATGGGCGGTCGTGGAATTGGGAATACCCTCGATCGGGCATTCTTCAGTTCCGACAGTGCCGCGGGTCATGGCCTCGACCATTTCGCGCGTGCCCTCCGGATCGCTGATCCACTTCGCATAGAAGTTGTACGGGCATGCAGCCGTACCCTTGTCGCCGTCACCCGAGTTGATGAGGCCCGTGTAGCCGCGGTGGAGAAGCTTAAAGAGGTGGTTCTGAGACTGCCCGTTCTTACGGGCGTCCCTGATCGCCGACACGGAGAGCTGGGCATATTGGATGCCGTTCTCCTCGGTGCCGCATTCGCCGAGCGTCCGGCCGTCGAAGCCGACGATGGCGGAATGACCGAAGTAGGAATAGACGCCGTCCCACCCGGCGGCATTCGCCACGGCGACATAGACGTTGTTTGCCCATGCCATGGATTTGGACATCTGGACCTGCTGGTCCTTTGCCGGATACATGTAGCCCTGGCAGCGGACGATAAGTTCCGCGCCGCGCATCGCGCAATCGCGCCAGATCTCGGGATAATTTCCGTCATCGCAGATGATGAGGCTGATCTTGAGACCTTTCGGCCCCTCGGACACGTAAGTGCAATCGCCCGGGTACCATCCCTCGATCGGAACCCAGGGCATGATTTTCCGATACTTCTGGACGATCTCGCCCTTGTTGTTCATGAGAATGAGCGTGTTGTAGGGAGCCTTTTTGGGATGCTCCTCGTGACGTTCGCCCGTCAGGGAGAAGACGCCCCACACATTCGCCTTACGGCAAGCCTCGGAAAAGATCGCGGTCTCGTCGCCGGGAATCTGGGAGGCGGTTTCGTACATTTCCTTGGAATCATACATGATGCCGTGGGTGGAATATTCCGGGAAAATCACGAGGTCCATGCCAGGAAGGCCGACCTTCATTCCCTCGATCATGTTCGCGATGTTTCGCGCGTTCTCGAGGACTTCGGCCTTCGTGTGGAGCCTTGGCATCTTGTAGTTCACGACGGCAACGCCGACCGTGTCTTTGCTGCTGGTGATATCGCCGTGGTACATAGTCGTTCTCCTCACATTGTCGTTTCTGGGTTTGGCGGATGGTCGTCTTCCGAGGCCTGCATTCCTAGTGGGCGCAGGCCTCGGACATGATGGACGCGAAGCGGTGGGAGGCCCGCCCCGCGAAACGGTCGTCTGCCGGAGCGGCGATTGACCGATCGCTCCGCCTCAAGTTCTTTCTCCCTGGCAAGAATAAAAAAGGCCCCGGAACGGCTGCTTGAGAGCAGTTCGTTCCGGGGCCTTTTTGCCACCTATGTAGTTCGGCTCTGTTGCCGACAAGCTGCCCGGCGAAAACCGAACACAAAAAAAAGCCCACGTTCCGCAAAGCGAAAAGCGTGGGGTCACATCACCCGTATTTCGATGGCATCTTTGCCATACCGATGTGACGAAGACTAGGTTAGAGGTTGGCTCGAGTCAACAACGAGTTGGCAGCAGCGATGTGGAAATGCGCTTATGAGGTACTCGCCATTCGCCAACAAAAGCTGTTGACGTCATAGTACGTGTTCGCTAGCTTTTCTTCGCTGGCAACAACGCCATCCAAATCCAAGGTAACGACGCCCCACGTTCGCTTCGCGAGACGTGGGTTTTTTTTCCGCACACGTGCCCTCAAACACGGCACGGGTCTGGAGATGTCGTCATGAATACCGACAAAGGGGAACTCGATGAACATCCTACTCCGCACCCTCTGCCCTGTCCTTTTCGCAGCAGCGCTAACATCCACAGTGCAAGCTGCCGAGACATCGTATCCGCTCAAGATACGGAATTGCGGTCGCGACATCACGATCGAGAACGCCCCTACCCGGACGGTTTCGATTGGCCAGAGCAGCACAGAAATCCTCTACAAACTGGGTTTAGCCAACAAAGTCGTCGGGACCGCTCTCTGGGTGGGTCCAGTCCTCAAGGGGTACGAAGAAATCGATTCCAAAATCGAACGACTTGCCGACAACGATCCGAGTTTCGAAAGCGTCCTGTCTAAAAAGCCGGATTTGATCACCGTTCAGTTCCAATGGCAGGTCGGGCCGGAAGGCGTCGTCGCCAAACCCGAGCAGTTCGATGAGCTCGGAATTCCGGTCTACATCTCGCCGTCGGATTGCGTCGGCAAGGAGAATTCGGCCGCGAGCGACGGAGTGAGACATCAGGTCTTTACCATGGACCTCGTTTACCAGGAAATCCGTGATGTAGCCGCCATCTACAACATCCAGGACACGGGAGAGGAGGTTGTCGCAGACCTCAAAAAAAGAGAGCAAGCGGCACGAGATAAAGTCGCAGGACTGGGAGGAAAGGTGTCGGCGGTATTCTGGTTTTCGAGTGCGGCACAAGCTGACCCCTACGTCGCGGGCAAGAACGGTGCGCCCGGCTACATTATGTCCGCGCTCGGCATCAAAAACGTCATCGAGACCGATGACGAATGGCCCACCGTCGGTTGGGAGACGATCGCCAAGAAGAACCCCACCGTCATTGTGGCCGGGTCAATGGAGCGCCGTCGCTACCCGATGGACAGCCTCGAATCAAAGATGGCGTTTCTCGAGAGCGACCCCGTAACGCGGTTGATGGAATCCGTCGAGCGAGGCCACGTCTTTCCGATGGACGCCCAGGCCATGAACCCGACGATACGCACGATCGAGGGCATCGAGACGTTAGCCGACGCGATTGAGAAGGCCGGGCTCGCGAAATGACCAAGCCCGGCTCACCTTTCTACAAGACAGGGATGGCCCTCGCCGCAGTCGCCGTCCTCCTGGTGAGCGTCTGCATGGGGGCCGCGATCGGCGAAACCGCGATCCCCATGGCGACCGTCGGGCAGACGATCGCCAACAAAGTTTGGGGTGCCGGATATCCCGTCGCCCCATTGGATGAAGGCATCGTATGGAGTTACCGGCTGAGCCGGGCTGTCGTTGCCGCGTGTTGCGGCTCAGCACTGGCTATCTCTGGAGTGGCGCTGCAGTCCCTGCTGCGCAACCCGCTAGCCGACCCCTACATCCTCGGCATTTCGGCGGGAGCCTCTACGGGAGCGGTCAGTGTCGCCATCCTCGGGCTGGGCACCGGCATGCTGAGCCTTCCCCTCGGTGCTTTCCTCGGTGCGCTCACGGCGTTCCTGCTGATTAGCCTCCTCGCCTTGAAAACCGGTACCGGAACCACCGCCATCATCCTGGCAGGTGTTGCCGGCTCGCAGCTCTTCAACGCGCTGACGTCCTTTATCGTGACAAAGGCGGCGACAGCGGAACAGGCGCGTGGAATCATGTTCTGGCTTCTCGGAAATCTGTCCGGCGTAAGGTGGCCAGACGCGTACCTTGCTATTCCGGCAACCCTCCTTGGCCTCCTCATCTGTCTCTGGCACTCGCGTGCGCTCGACGCGTTCGCGTTCGGTTCGAACTCGGCAGCGTCACTCGGCATATCCGTGCTCCGGACCCAGATCGTCGTTATCGGCGCTTCTGCCGTAATGACCGCGACGATGGTGTCGATCGTCGGCTCGATAGGGTTCGTCGGCCTGGTGATACCCCATGCGGCAAGAATGCTGGTAGGTGTGAGACACGGTGTGCTGCTGCCCGCATCGGCGCTCATCGGGGCGGTTTTCATGATCCTCGCGGATATATTCTCACGCACCCTCATTCCCGGACAGGTTCTCCCCGTAGGTGTGGTGACCGCCCTGGTGGGCGCTCCGGTGTTCGCCGTCATCCTAGCGAAAAAGAGAGAACGGGCATGAAGCTATCGGCGAACCAGCTCTCTTGGTCTATAGGCGAAACAACCCTCCTCCGGTCGATTTCCTTCGACGTTGCGGACGGCGAATTCTTCGGAATTGTCGGCCCGAACGGCTCGGGCAAGACGACGCTGATGTCCCTTCTTTCCGGAATACGCAAACCCCAGGTCGGCAGCGTAACGCTGGATGGTTTACCGCTGTCGAAAATCGGTAGACGCGACGTTTCCCGAAGCATCGCCCTGGTGGAACAGCAAGCGGAGACCGGAGAACGCCTCACCGCGCGTCAGGCGGTCGAACTTGGCCGCACTCCCCACCTCGGCGCATATACACCCTGGAGGCAGATAGACACTGAGACCGTGAACCGGGCGCTTCGAAACGTGGACATGGAACATCTCGCGGGACGATACTGGCACACCCTCTCGGGCGGCGAGCGCCAGAGGCTTCACATAGCCCGGGCCCTTGCACAGGAACCCAAGGTGCTTCTTCTTGACGAACCGACCAACCATCTCGACATCGGCCACCAGATCGACCTTCTCGATCTGGTCGGGAAACTCGACCTTACTGTAGTCACGGCATTGCATGATCTTAACCATGCGGCCCTGTTCTGCGACCGGATCGCGCTTATGCAAAACGGATCGCTGGTTGCGCTCGGCAAGCCGTCCGAAGTGCTGACAGTGGATTGCATCCGCGAAGTCTTCGGCGTCGAGGCCGAGGTGGAAACCATCGGGCACGGCAGCTGTAACATTCGTTTCGTGCCGCGCGGTCGGGTTCACCAGGCTCGCGAGGGCAGGCTCAAGGCCGCCAGTTAAGGAAGGGAAACCTGTGAACCCGCGGAACTACGATCTCAAAGAAGACATCCGGGAATACTGGTCTCTAAGAGCGGAGACCTTTGACCTCGCCTTCGGGCATCGCATCGCCCCCGGACCTGAACAGGATGCTTGGACGGCGTCTATCCAAAACATTCTGGGGGACGGGAAAAAGAGGGTTCTCGAGCTTGCCTGCGGGACGGGCGAAATAACGAAGGTCATTCTCTCGTTAGGGCATGACGTAACGGCAATCGACTTTTCCAAGAAGATGCTGGCGGTCGCCCGGGGAAAACACACCGGGTCCGCTAAAGTGCGTTTCGTTCTCGGGGACGCGGAGAACACCATGGAGCCCGACGACGCCTATGACGCGATCGTTTGCCGTCACCTCGTCTGGACGCTGACGGACCCGCGTAAGGCTATTGCTGAATGGCTACGGGTGCTCAAGCCGGGTGGCAAGCTAATCGTCTTCGACGGCAACTGGGCGACCAAGCCGTTCATCGGACGGTGCGCCGAAATTGGCGTACGGTGCCTCGAGCGCTTCGTCGGTCATGATCCCCTATACGAAAACGTCATGACGGAGAAACATGCCAGCATCATGGCCCGACTTCCTTTCAGCGAAGGTCTGACATTCGAGATGATCGCCCAGCTCCTCGACGAAACTGGATACACGGCGATCTCCCGGATCAAACACGGTCCGATAACGTCGGCACAGCGCCAACGCGCAACGCTGCGGAACAGGCTACGGACATTATTCTACGCGCGATTTGCAGTCGTCGCCGAGCGTCCCCTCGTTCCTTACGCCCTTATACGCGACGGGTATCAAGGGAACAGCTCGGATCTTGGCGACACCAAATGGGCAAGCCTAAAGCACGATGGCCTTTAATGGCTCTAACTATGGTCTCCTAGTACTACAGTTGCGTTTGATGGCGTGTTTTATAATGTGAGGTCATTGCGGAAGCCTGGTGGCTTCGTCGCCATAGTGACCAAGCGAGGATGTAGCGAACTCTGATCGGCGGCGGCAGCAGTAGTCGCGTAATCAGATAGCGGATCTCTGCGACGGTCGGCAATAATGCAAGTATCCGGATCAGGCGGCGATTGGAGGATTTGGACTCCTTTCGTTCGGTTTGCCAGTAGCCACGCGGCGTAGATCAGCGCCGAGCTTGGCGAGGAAAGCTGCGGCAGCCATGACGAGCGTCATGTGTCGGTTCCAGCCATGCCACGAGCGTGCTTCGCAATGATCCAGGCCGAGGTCATCTTTAGCGCGCTGAAAGCACTCCTCCACTGTCCACCGCAGCCCGGCGGCACCCGCCAACTCGCTCAGTTCTGTACCGGCACGCGCAAAGACAAAATAATAGGCGCGTGCGTCCGGTTCGCGCCGGCTGCGACGGATGAGAAGCCAACGTTCCCATTGCCCATCAGGACGAGAGCTCAAAGGAATACGGGCCCAATCGTAAAGCCGAAGGCCCTTGGCACCTTCTCCGGCTGCATGACTGGACCAGGCTCCCGGCTCCAGTTCCGCGGCCATTGTTTCCGGATCAGTTTGCTCGAAGTGTTGCTCATGGACAAAGCGCAGGCGATGATTGGAACGAACTGCCAGACAATACGGCTGGCCGCGGCTTTCCAGCATGCGGCGTAGTTTGGAATCCGATCCATAGAGCGCACCAGCCAATACCCAGGCGCAAGGCACGCCAGCATCGAGCGCATCGGCAATGAGCTTGGCTGCAATGGTCGGCTTGGTCGCGAAGGCTTGCTGCTGCGGGATGTGAGCCGCCGCACGCCGCGATTCGTTTTCGCTCCAGTCTTTGGGCAAATAGAGCTGCCGATCGATCAGGGTTTGACCGTAACGGCTCGCATATGCAAGAAAGACGCCGACTTGGCAGTTCTCAATACGCCCAGCCGTGCCCGAATATTGTCGTGCGACACCGACCGAGTGTGTGCCCTTTTTCAGGAATCCTGTTTCATCGACCACAAGGACGCCGTCCTCATCGCCAAGTGCCTCTGTTGCATACGTGCGAACAACGTCGCGCAACGTGTCCGCATCCCATTGGCTGCGCCCCAACAGCGATTGCATTCGATAGGGGCTCTCCAGACCTGCCTGTTCAGCCATCAACCAGCCGGTCTTGCGCTCAACTCCGGACAACAAACCGTCCAGGAAGGCACCGGCCGATGCCCGGAGTTCACGTCGACCAAAGACCGGGCCTAGCCGCTGCTTCAGTGTATCGAGTTCCTGCTGCCATGCCACCACTGAACCGGACCAACCCGCGACAGACATCGAAATCTCTCCCATCAAACATCGGAAGTGAATCAGAATTTCGATGTAAACGCAACTGTAGTACTAGTCCGGCTGATAGCGACATACCTCAAATTCGGCAGCCATCCTCAATGCAAGTGATGGCCTGCGTTGGGAGTGTCATCAGGCTTCGGGCGACTCCCAAACGCCCTGCGCCGAACTATCTCGGGCAGCCACCGCTCGCGAGGAAGTTGCTGGATTACGGGCCCATCAAGCCGCTCAGAAGTCGGTGCACGATCGCGGACTAGCAGGCGCGCCGATAGATGCATTGACTGTAGGGGGCTGTCGATGAGTAGTGAGGTCAGGCGGTCGAACACAAGAAGGTCGGCGACGTCCGCAACGATTGTGACATGGTAGACGTTCGTCACGGCCATTGCCCTTGTAATCATAGCGGCGAGTGGCTCGGCTTCGAGAAGTCTCGCTCTCACCACGATTAGATCGGATATCTTCTGGCCAGGCTTATCCTCGTACTCCTGATATATTTGCGCCGTTTTCACTAGGTTCGGTGCCCGGACGATCTTCTCGTCGAGCCAATAGCACATCAGTGCTATTTCGGCGAAGTCTCCATAATCGTTGCCATTCATCCACTCGTCGATAAGAGTGCCGTCCCGATTGTCGAAAACCAGCGCTGTGTGAGGCCCCGCGACAATACTAGGAAACGACAGGGTTTCGTTTTGATGAACAGATGTGTCCGGTCGCCGACCATCAGGCATGATTGAACCTATCGATAGCTTCGTATACGGCCACTTGGTCCTTCGGCCGTGCAAGAAGCAAGTATTCGTCAAAATCGGCTCGTCGAAGCGAGCCGACTGCATACGAGAACAGGCCCGCGATCCCATTGATCTTGAGGCTCAGCACGTCTCGCTCATCTTTCAGCTCCACACCGATGTCGGTGAAAAAGTTTGCGTGATTGTAAAATCTAATACCGCGCATGGCTGTAAAGGGTGGCCAGCAACCACGCCCTTCAGCTTCCGCTCATCGTGTCATAACCCAAAGGCCCGATCGCTTCGATTGACGGAGGAGGAGAATTCGGGCTGAACCCGCCTCCTCCGTCTGGAGCGATCCTTGACCCATCAGGTCCGCTCCAACTCCCCGCTAGCCGATCATCCGCTCGAGCGACCGTACGACGTGAGATCGTTCTTCCCGACACTCGGCAAGATAATGTTGCCGTACGAGGTCAGTTCATCGAAGAACTCGTTCTTGTAGGCCTGGTAGTCCGAGCTGCCCTGTTTGAGGTAGTTCGAAACCAGGATGTCTTTGAGTTCGGCTTCCATCACGTCGATGCGCATATCCCGCGCGGCATAGATATGGACTTCGACACTGTCGGTCTTGAAACCTTCCTTCAAACCCAAGTACTGCGGCACGAACGAAATCCACTGCTGCAACACGGCATCCCAGATCGATCGCGCCTGTCCCGGAAGTACCTGGACGCCAGGATGGCTGAACTTCGCGATGCCGAACATGTTGAGCTTGCCGCCGCACCGCTTGATGATGCGGATGAGGTGCGAAGCGTTGTCGGACACAGCCCACCGCATGAACGAGTCCGCCACAAACCGATTGGTGACCATCTGCTTGAACGACTGGCGTACCTCTTTCACGCCTGTCGTGGTGTAGACGGTGAGGCGTTGCCAGCTGTGCTCGGACGGAACGACATAGAACCCGCCCGAAAACGGGTTGTTTTCCACCGCGCTGCAGGTTGCGTCGATCTCGTCCAGCGCTTTCGTCTGATCGACGCTGTCGCTGTATTCTCCGTCACCGCTGTGGCTGAGCTGACCGACGCCGGCGATCCGAACGTTGTCACCAAGGCCGAGTTTCTTCAGTTCACGAGCTATATTCACCACCATCCCGCTTCCGGTTTTCCCGGCAAGGCTGCAGGCGACGAACACGGTCGAAGGATGTTTGGCTTCGTTCACCTTGTTGGCGAACAGTTGAAGGCCGGCTGCAAGCTGCTTTCCGATAGCCCCGGCTTCCGGGGTCGTAAGCACGACGTTCTCGTGAAGGTAACGGTCAGCAGGTATGCCACGCGACGCCATTCTCGGTTTGAAAGACCGCGCGTAATCATTCGCGACCTGCATGTGATCTTCACCAACGTCGACAACAAGTGAAGCGAAAGTCGTTCCTTCGTTGACGAGATTGTCCTCGATCTCGCCGGTCCGAAGCAAGGCCTCGACGTAAACCGCTCCTGTCCGACCTATGCCGATCACGTGGACACAGTGTGGTTCCGGTGCGGCGGTGGGTTTGCTCTCTGTCATTTGTTCCTCCGGTTTCTCGTTGATGTAAGGCGTTCACAAGTTTCCGCTCACAGGGCGAGGAGCCGTGTCAGCGTCCTGTTCGTATTGTTGGCGAACGTCGATGCGCGCTCGGTGATAAGAAAATTACGCTGGCCGAAGATGCGACGCGCGTAGTGATCGGCGCGGCGGTCGAGTGTGACGCAGAACGTTCTGACCCGCTGCGACAGGCCGCTGACGACCGCCTCGCGGGCGTCTTCGACCAGATAGTCGTCTTCTGCCACGTCGATATCGGAAGGCTCGCCATCGGTTAGGAGAAGGACGACCTTGTGGTCGGCGGCCTCGGCTTCCAGAAGCGCCGTCGCATGTCTGATCGCCGCGCCCATCCGGGTGCTGTGGCGGCTTGCAGATGCGGCCAGCCTGGAACGAGCCTCCTCCCCGAACGGCTCGTCGAAATCCTTGATCCTCCGGTAGTTAACCTCGTGTCGTCCGTTCGAGGAAAAACCGTGAATGGCTATGCGGTCGTGTTGGGCCTCCATCGCCTCGGCGATGACGAGCGCAGCCTGCTTCTCGACGTCGATGACTTTGGTAAAGCTGCCGGGCACAAAGCGCTCCGTGGATATGGAAAAATCCATCAACAAAACGACTGAAGTGGACCTGCGACGACGACCATGGCGACAGAAGATGCGACCGTCCGGGGATAGCCGAGCCCGTTGTTGAACCACGTTCTCAACGACGACATTGAGGTCGATTTCGTCGCCCTCGGTTAACCGGGTCAGCCTTATCGCCCTATCCGGAACCCGTGCGGACGCGGAGAGAGTGATCCTCGGTTGCGCAGGCCGTAGAAGCGAAGGCCGGGTCTTCCTACGCGGCAACTCTTCTTCCACGACGGTGGCCCACCCTTCGCGTAGTTCCGAAAGGCGATGATCCCATTCCGGGTAACGGTACCTAAGGCGGACGTCGATCCCCTCGACATCCCGTTCAGCCTTCTCGCCATCCTGGAGCGCATCAACGATCTCGATATCCGAATGACGCTCGCTATCTTCCGGAAGCGCGGTATCCGGTCCCCAGAGGATCGCGTTGTCGTCTCGATATATCGGTTGCGGACGATACCCAGATAAAGGCTCGATGCGCATTTTGCCGAGCTCTATTGCGAGCATGCGGGCCAAGCGGTCGAATGCCTGGACATCGTCCAGTCCTTTTGAGACGGCTTCATCGAATAGCTCGCGCCCCTTGCTGACCCACGGGTTCGCATCAATGTAGGCATCGTCGTGCAGAGCGCGCGCCAAGCGGGCCGACAGGCCTGCGAAATCGAAACCGTTCACTTCATGGGTCGCGGTGTGGAAGGCACCCCACAGCGCCCTCAAGCCAGGATAGTCAATGACCATGAGGCGCTCCACGCGAGCGTCCTCGACGAGCGCCGTCATAGCCACCAGACTTGGCCTGCGATTTCCGATCGGACGTCTTAACGGAGAATGACGTAGGTGAGCTGCCGCGTGCGCGATGTTGGCGCGAAGCAGAAGCGTGCGATCAACCGTGCCGCTTTCCGGGCAACGTGGAAACCGGATGACGCCGTCTTCTATCGTTACCGAATGCGTGTGACCTCCATCGACTTCGGGCTCGTGTAGGTCGATCGAGAAGTCGCCGAAACCGAATCCAGCGAGGTAGTGAAGAAGAGCTCCTCGTTTCAGCAGCAATTCCTCGGTATCGTTCGCAGATTGCTCATCTGAAAACGCGTGCGGACTGCCCCGTTCGAAGTGATGAAGCATGCGTTTTATATCGTTTCGATGCTTCTGCAGCCCATGGACCGCCCACCGCCGCAAGCCGTGGTAATCCCCGACCAAGGCAGGATCGGAGCCGATGCGGTGCGCGAATGCACGAGCCGCCTCCGGCATTTCGGTAGCGATCTGCAACAACAGCCCAGCCAGGTCTGCCAGATCGATATCGTTTTCAATATAGTCGGATAGCAACGGCATCGCGCTTATAAGCGCGTCGTATGCACCGTCATCGATGTCGCGAAGCATGCCAAGCTTTTTCGCGGACACCGGACCCTGAATTGCTTCGAAGTGGGCGTTCATGGGCGTGGACCGAACTGAGCCTCCACGAAGCCGCTCATCGCCGCCTGAAGATCCGGATCGTCCGTTAGCGGCGCGGTCATCGCCAGCGCGCAGGCGTCGTGAGGAGAGATGCCCTCACTGATCAAAGAGCCGGAGTGGACGAGCATCCGGGTACTGATACCTTCGTCCAGTCCCCTGCCCCTTAGGGCCCGCGACTGGGTCGCAACGGAGACCAGTCTCGTGGCTATCTCCGGAGTGACGCCGCTCTCGTGCGCTACCACTTCGACTTCGACCGCCTGCGGCAGGAAATCGAAGTCGATCGCTCCGAAGCGCTGCCGGGTCGATTGCTTCATATCCTTCGCCGCGCTCTGGTACCCCGGATTGTAAGAAACAACCAAGCGGAAGTCCGGGTGGGCTTTCACGACCTCTCCTCGTTTGTCGAGAGGGAGGATACGGCGATCGTCCGTCAGTGGATGAATGACGACGGTCGTATCCTGGCGAGCTTCGACGACCTCGTCCAGATAACATAGGCCGCCATAACGCACGGCCGTGGTCAGAGGGCCGTCATGCCATTGCGTACCTTCGGCATCGAGGAGCCAGCGTCCAACGAGATCGGAAGCCGTCATGTCCTCGTTGCAGGCCATCGTGATAAGCGGCAGCTTGAGACGCCAGGCCATGTGCTCGACGAACCGGGTTTTGCCACAACCTGTCGGGCCCTTGAGGATCATAGGGAGCTTGCGCTTCATCGCGGCGCTGAACAGGGCGACCTCGTTCCCGCTGCTGCGGTAGTACGGTTCGTCTTCGATAATCAACGACTGGAGTTTTTCGTGCATCTGCCCTCGCCCTTCTGGTTCGGAGCCGCGCTCGGGCGCGGCTCCGGGCTTCGGTGTAGGTGAAGTCGGATCAGGCGTGAGCCTTCGCGAGCTTCTTGGCTTCGCCGCCGGGCGTCTTGACGACGGTCTTGGTCATCATGGCGATGGCTTCCTCGCGGATGACCTTGCGGTTCGGCGGGGGCAGCTTGTCGCCGCGGAGCTGGTCGTAGGGAACGACGACCCAGCATGCGCAGCCCCAGATGCATTCCCCGGCCATACCCTCGAAGCGGATCGCGGGCTCCGAGAGCATTGGTCCGATATCCACGAGCCAGGCATGCTCGTGCAGTTTGGTTTCCCAGTCGAGCTTGTCGTACGCCTTCTGGCTTTCCCAGAATGCATGCAGATCGGTCTTCGCGACGCCGGGCATGATAACGTTGGCGTACGAGGTCAGGACATCGAAGAACTCGTGGTTATATGTAGCGGCTTGCCAACATAAGCGCCTCTGCTCGCAAACATCGGCATTTTCTGCTCGAATTATCTGACAATGGAGCGGGCGTCGTGCTCACGCTCTTTGCCAATGTGCTCGCAAACATCCGGGTCTGCTTGCAAACATCCGCCACGTGCTCAGATTAATTGCCAGCGACGGCATGGTCAAACCGGGACGCCTGCCTGTCGTAGTTGCTCGGTCAGCTGACGGGAATATTCGGGATCAAGGGTGCCCGCCAGGAAGGCGCGGATATACGGACATGCGCTGTGGCTTTCCCTCCTTGGCGCTTCGGGTGCAGGAGGTTCTGCAGCATGATCCGTTGTCAGGGCATCTCTTCGTCTTCAGGGGCCGCAGATCGGATATTTTGAAGATCATCTGGCATGATGGTCTGGGCGCCTGCCTTTTTACCCGGCGGCTGGAGAAGGGCCGGTTTATCTGGCCGAATATGGGATAGCATCCGTCAAGGTGGTGTAGAATTGGGACCGGGCCGTCATGATCAGGCGGCTCTGGGTGAAATTTCTCCATCGCAGCTACGCGAGGAGGTAGAGCTGAGTTTAAGTGCTGTCATTGAAGTTTCACGAGCCTGATAAACGGACGTCATATGTCGCCCATAGTGATGCAAATATTCAATCGATGCACCACTAACGATCAGGATTATTGTGATGCTGGCTCTGAACGGAGTTGCCGTGACCTATGCCAACGGCACCCAAGCTTTGAAGACAACGACATTGACGTTCAACCAGGGTCAGTTCGTCGTGCTCCTCGGTAGATCCGGCGCAGGCAAATCTACCCTCATCCGGACACTCAACGGCTTGGTTGCGCCGACGTCTGGTTCGATCACTTCTAACGATATTGGTGCTCTGGATGCGGAAACTAAGCTTCGCATTCACCGAAGGCGAACTGGGATGATATTCCAGCAGCACCAACTCATAGGGCGCTTGAGCGCGCTCGACAACGTCATGACGGGCCGCCTGGGCTACCACTCTGGCTGGCGTACGTTGTTCCCTATGCCGCGTTCGGATCGAAGGCTGGGGTTGGAATGCCTTGAACGCGTAGGCCTTCTTGATAAGGCTCTCGTCAGGGCGGATCAACTATCCGGCGGTCAGCAGCAACGGGTGGGCATTGCGCGCGCGCTGGTCCAGAAGCCCCAACTGGTCCTTGCAGATGAGCCCGTTGCAAGTCTGGACCCTGAAACGGCTGTCGAGGTCCTGTCGCAGCTTCGCGAAATATGCACAGCCGACGGCATCACTGCTGTGATCAGCCTTCATCAGATCGATCTAGCTCGCCGGTTCGGCGACCGGGTCATTGCTATGCGCGACGGGGAAGTGGTTGCGGACGCCGCTGTCGACGAACTGACCGATCAAATGTGTGCGTCGATCTACCGCAGCGCCCCAAGAAATCCGACCACAACACAAGATTTGTCCAACTACGAGTATGATCAACCTTTAGCTGCCATGGAGGCCGCATTATGAAGAAGCTTCTGTCCCTCGCATTCCTCGCCGTTCTTGGCTGGAGTTCGTTGGCGCATGCTGGCTCAAATCCAGAGACATTGCGCGTCGCGTTGCTACCGGACGAGAACGCCGCCACTGTCATCAAAAACAATCGTCCTCTCGAGGAGTATCTTGAGAAGACACTCGGTCGGGAGATTGAACTGATCGTAACGACCGACTACTCGTCAATGATCGAAGCGATGCGTTTCGGCCGGCTTGAGTTGGCTTATTTCGGGCCGCTCTCTTACACGCTCGCGAAAACCAAGGCTGATATCGAGCCTTTCGCAGCAGTTATGAAGGATGGCGAAACTACCTATCGCGCTGTAGTTGTCGCCAATGCAGAGGCTGGCATCGAAAGCCTTGAAGATGCAAAAGGGAAAAAGGTCGCGTTTGGGGACGTGGCTTCCACCTCAAGCCACCTTATCCCGAAATCTATGCTGCTTAAGGCCGGAGTTGAGGCTGGAAAAGACTATAGCGAGAACTTCGTAGGGTCGCATGATGCCGTGGCTATTGCAGTGCAGAATGGCAATGCTCAGATTGGCGGACTTTCGTTGCCCATCTACAATTCAATGGTCGCTCGTGGCACCATTGATCCTAAGAAAGTTATCGCCCTCGCCGAGTCCGATCCGTTCCCGCAGTACCCCTGGACCATGCGGTCGGATCTTGACACTTCGTTGAAAGAGGCGATCACCAAAGCCTTCATCGACCTTAAAGACGAAAAGGTATTGGCATCCTTCAAAGCCGATGGGTTCGCTCCGATCGATGACAAAGCCTACGACGTCGTCCGTGAGCTCGGTAAAGTGCTGAACTTGGACCTGAGTCAGTAAGGCGCGTTCGAGACAGTTTCTCACCTTTCGACGCAGGCGCTGGCCTGCGTCCTTTCTTCCAGGATATGTGATGACACAGCCGTCGGCCGACTACGACTCTATCCTTCAACATCAAAACAAAGCTTGGACCAGAGCTGGCGTGATCGCGTTGGCAATTGCGTGTGTGATCATTGTTAGCAGTTATCACTCCGGTCTTCTTGATCTGGAGCGTCTGGGATCTGGGTTTCCTGCGCTCTGGCAGCTCGGTACGGAAATGTTTCCCCCGGATTTCAACCGAGGCTTGGAGTGGATCAGCCCTCTCATCGACACTCTGGCGATGAGTATAGCTGGGACTGCGATCGCGGTACTGATATCACTTCCAGTTGGCTTTTTCGCCTCAGGGAAAACAGCACCCAACGCTGTCATCTATATGATCTCGCGTGGATTGTTGAATGGTCTACGGTCGATCCCGGAGCTGATTATGGGCATCGTCTTCGTGGCGGCAGTGGGATTTGGAGCGCTCCCAGGCGTGCTGGCTCTTGGTCTTCACTCGGTTGGCATGGTGGGCAAGTTCTTTGCGGAGGCGATCGAGCATTGCGATAATGCGCCTATAGAAGCCGCACGCGCAGCTGGTGCGTCGCCGTTCCAGATCGTGACGCGGGCGATCTTGCCACAAGTTCTACCGCAATTGGCCGATGTGACCATCTATCGGTGGGAGTACAACTTCCGCGCCTCGACAATCCTGGGCACTGTGGGAGCTGGTGGTATCGGTTTCGAGTTGATGACATCCCTCCGGATCATGAATTATCAGGAGGTTCTTGCGATCATGCTCGTTGTCCTTCTGATGGTCACCATCGTTGACCAGGTCGGCGCTCTCCTCCGCCGCCAGCTGCAATAGAAGGATAAATTAAATGCTCCCAAAGGTAGTAATCACCCATCGCGTCCACGAGGAGATTATCTCAAAGCTATCTCCCCACGCTCGTTTAGTTTGCAACGATACTGATGATACATGGCCCCGCGAGAAACTGCTCGCAGAATTGAGCGACGCCAAGGCGATGATGGCGTTCATGCCGGACATGATCGACGCGTCTGTACTCGCGCACGCTCCCGATCTTCAACTTGTGGCATGTGCGCTGAAAGGCTTCGATAACTTCGACATCGAAGCCTGCACGCAGCGTGGAGTCCACGTCACGATAGTGTCCGATCTTCTCACTGACCCGACAGCCGAACTTACAATCGGTCTGATGATTGCTCTTGGGCGGCACATTCTGCCAGGCGACAAGAGCGTCAGGAGGGATTACAAAGGTTGGCGCCCTCGGTTTTACGGCCTTGGGCTGCAGGGCACAGCAATCGGCATTTTAGGGATGGGAGCGATCGGAAAAGCTATAGCACAGCGCCTAAGTACCTTCGGCGCCATTGTGTCGTACTGGGATCGTCAATCCCTGGACAAAGCCGATGAGATCAGACTGAACGTAAAGCCTCTTGAATTTGACCAGTTGATCTCGTCGTCTACCTTTCTTGTGTGTGCACTCCCGCTTTCGGCCGAAACGAAGCATCTCCTCGGCGCTGAACAACTCGCCAAAATGCCCAAAGGAGCACTTCTTATTAATCCTGCACGCGGAAGCGTGGTTGATGAAGAGGCTGTTGTCGCTGCATTGCAGGCGGGGCGCTTGGGAGGCTACGCCGCTGATGTTTATGAGATGGAGGACTGGGCCAGACCCGACCGGCCTGACAAGGTCCACGGGGGTCTCCTCAATCGCGAACATGATTCGATCTTGACACCCCACATAGGCTCAGCAGTGGCGAAGTCGCGTTTGGCTATCGAGCACGAGGCTGCTGACAACATTATAGATTTTGTCCAAGGCCGAAGACCTCGTGCGGCAATTAACGAGGTTCAACTAATTCCTTGATTAGAGAAAGTAATGTTTAGCCTTTCGCATGTCGCAGCATTCATAGAGGTAATCGAAACTGGCAGCTTTCACGAGGCGTCGCGACGGCTTCAGATATCCCAACCGACTGTCTCACATAATGTGAAACGATTGGAGGATATACTAGGGGTGCGGCTGGTCGAGAGGAGGAAGGACAAGTGTGTGCCGACTCGGCAAGGGCTCGTATTCTTGCCATTCGCACGCAGCCTTTTGACCGTCACGAAGAGATCTCTGGACCGCCTGCACAGCGGCCGGATTACGTTGGGTGCCAGTACTAACATCGGTACCTATATTTTGCCAGTCCACTTGAAGCGTTTACAGGATGCTCAAGGCCGGCCACCTGAGGTGGCCGTTGCCTCAAATCCTGAAATCATCGAAAAGCTCTTGAGGAAGGAGATTGATCTAGCCTTTACCGAATGGTGGGACGATCGAAAAGGATATCAAGCCCGCCTTTGGCGGAAGGAAAAGCTGGTAATAATCGTATCCCCACAGCATAATTGGAGGACGCGAAAAACAATTGAAGCGGCAGAGTTATTTCAAGAGTTCCTCATTGGCGGAGAACGTGGAACCGGTACCGGATCCGTGCTCCGCGAGGCCTTCGGCCAAGCGGCAGAGCAATTCCCAATCTCATTCAATGTCGGGAGCACTGAGGCTGTGAAGCATGCAGTTCGAGCTGGTCTCGGCATTTCGATCGTGATGAGGAGCACTGTCCTCGATGAGCTCGCGTCGGGTAGGCTTTATGAGGTTTCTGTTGAGAATGTGGTTCTCGAAAAGTCTGTGTGGGCTGTACATCCCGTACATATGGAGGATGGTTCACCGGAAGCAATCGCGCTTAAGGTTATACTCGATGCGAGCGCCCCTCTGGGTGACCTAGAGCACGTCCACATTACTCGGGGTCATATCCGCAAGATTTGAAGTAGTTGGCGCATTCCTGCGGCTCGAACATGGTAACGGCCTGGCCGACCGCATCCTTTGGTATCGCCGCCTCAATTCCCGGAGTATCCCATACAAGGGGGACAAGATCGGGGACCGCCCGATTTTCGATGCGTAAGGTTCCCTGCTCCATGTCGCGAATATTCGGCCGTCAGACACATAGTTGGTTTCCATGGATCGTTTGTCATAAACGAGGGTTTTTGAGCATGCCATAGCGCATGCCGTCACGCCCCTTGAATGGCGCGATGGAATCTTCTCAAAACTGTTATAGAAACGGTTGTCGCAAAATGCTATGTGTCCAACGACTTTCAAGAACATTTGGATGGCTATGCGGGTCGGGTACGCCAGGGTCAGCACGATCGATCAAAATCCGGAGCTTCAGCTTGAGGCGCTGAGACGCGCCGGTTGCGAGAAGGTGTTTACCGAGCGCGGGTCAGGCGCTCGCGATGACCGCCCGGAATTGGGCCGAATTCTCTCCGACGTGCTTCGCACTGGTGACACGCTCGTTGTCTGGAAACTCGATCGGTTGGCGCGATCGCTAAAGAAGCTCATCGCGACGGCGGAAGAGTTGGAGCGCGCGAAGATCGGGCTCGTGTCCTTGACCGAGAGCATTGATACGACGACGCCGGGCGGCATGCTGACCTTCCATGTCTTCGGTGCGATCGCCCAGTTCGAACGTGCTCTGATCCGCGAACGCACGACGGCTGGACTGGTCGAGGCGCGGCAACGTGGCCGCAAGGGTGGCCGCCCGCCCGCGATGCGCCCGGGCGATATTGCCGCGGCGCGCGCCCTGATGAAGGAAGGCAGCATACCGGTACGCAATATTGCGCAGCGCATGGGGGTTTCTGTTGCAACCCTCTATCGTCATATCGGCAAGAAGGGTGGCTCTCCCAAAACAGTGGAATCCGAGGACGTCCATGGCTGAGCGGAGAAAGCGGCCGCCCGGAGAGGCTCTTGTCGATCTTCGACGCCGATTGTCGCTGCTTTCTCCCCGTGATCCAGGCCGTACCGAGATTGTTGCTCGTGCCGCCGATGCCTACGGCATCTCGATCTGGACCCTGTATCGGGCGCTGCGGGAGTTGAACCGCCCGAAATCCGTACGGCGCGCCGATCACGGAACCTCCCGGATCGCCCCGCAGCCGGAGATGGAAACCTATGCCGAAATCATCGCGGCCCTGAAGATCAGAACGGCGAACCGGAAGGGGCGGCATATCTCCACGGCGCGCGCCATCAAGCTGCTTGAGGAAGACGGCGTGGTGACGCCCGATGGCCTGGTCCGTGCACCGCCCGGCATCTTGAAACGCGCAACGGTCGATCGGCTGCTGCGTGTTTCCGGCCTGGATTATGCGCGCGTCACCCGCCCGGTGGCTGCCGTCCGATTCCAGGCGCGGCGTTCCAACGAACTCTGGCACTTCGACATGAGCCCGTCCGACCTGAAGCAGGTGGAAGCGCCGCTTTGGGTCGAGGAAGGGCGCGGCCGGCCGACGCTGATGCTGTTCTCCGTGGTCGATGATCGCTCCGGCGCGAGCTATCAGGAATACCGCTCCGTCTACGGCGAGGACGCGGAGTCCGCCTTGCGCTTTCTCTACAATGCCTTCGCCGCCAAGCCTGAACCGGAACTGCCGCTTCAGGGGATTCCAACGACCATCCATATGGATAACGGGCCGGTGAGCCGCTCGCGCGTTTTCCAGTCCGTCATGGGTAGCCTTGGTGTCCGGGTTCTCACGCATATGCCCCCGTCGGACAGCGAGCGGCGCACGCCGGCGCGAGCGAAAGGCAAGGTCGAGCGGCCGTTTCGCACGATCAAGGAAGTGCACGAGACCCTCTATCATTTCCACAAGCCGAAGGACGAAGAGGAAGCCAACCTTTGGCTCAGGCGCGCCTTGGTCACCTACAATAACGGCGACCATCGCACAGAGTCTCATGCACGCATCGAGGATTGGCTGCGGCATCTTCCTCCTGACGGGGTGCGGGCGATGTGCTCCTGGGAGCGGTTCTGCGCCTTTGCGCGCGAACCGGAACGACGGACGGTTGCTGGAGACGCGACCGTATCGGTCGAAGGCGCATCCTATGAGGTCGAGCCCGAACTTGCCGGCGAAACGGTGACCTTGCTCTGGGGCCTGTTCGATCAGGAACTGTTCGTCGAGCATGAGGGCAAGCGCTTCGGTCCATTCCAACCTTCGCGCGGGGCGGTTCCCCTCTTTCGCTATCGCAAATACCAGAAGAGCAAGCTCGAAGAGCGGCTCGACAAGGTGGTGCGCCTGGCAGACCAACTTGGGCTCCCCCGCGCCGCGGTCACCGGCGGGGATCGTCCATTGCCTTCGCTGCCCCCGACCACGGCTGGGCTGAGTGTACGGCGGACACCGTTTCCGG
Source organism: Shinella sp. WSD5-1 (assembly GCF_963942435.1). Lineage (GTDB taxonomy): Bacteria > Pseudomonadota > Alphaproteobacteria > Rhizobiales > Rhizobiaceae > Shinella > Shinella yambaruensis. The sequence goes on along the minus strand of NZ_OZ012603.1, from coordinate 1,349 downwards.
AACCCGCAATAGAGACCGCTTATCCAAATGGCCTCGCAGCCCGTGGGGCCATCGCCGACCAGCTCGGCCGGCCGATCGGCGCGATGAATGCCGGTGACCGCGCCTTCATCAATGAACTGCTTGGAGAAACACTCGACAAAAAGATGATCGCGGCCCGTATCCGCGAACGCTTCCAGGCGCGAAGAAAGGAAGAATGATGCTCGCTGACGTTCAATCCAGTTACGGCCTCGACCGGCCTTTCCAAGGGGCCGGCAACTTTGAGACCGAGCATCAGCGCACGATCATCCGCGAGGTGTGTGCGGCCGTCCAGACCGGTCGGCTTGTCGTGGTCTCCGGCCTGGTCGGTTCGGGGAAAACCCACCTTTTGCGCCGCATCGAGGCCGAACTCACCAAAGCCGGCAAGGTCGCACTCGCCAAATCGCTGGCGGTCGACAAGCGGCGCACTTCGCTGCCATCGCTCATTGAAGCCCTGTTCTACGACTTGTCTCCCGGCGATCGTGCGCAGGTCAAGATCCCCAAGCAGGCCGAGCGCCGGGAGCGCGACCTGCGCGACATCATGAAAAAAGGCAAACGGCCGATCGTCCTCGTGGTCGACGAGGCCCATGACCTGCACCACAAGACCTTAACCGGCCTGAAGCGACTGATGGAGGTGGTCGCCGACGCCGGCGTGCTCCTTTCCGTACTTCTTGTCGGGCATCCCCGGTTGCGCAATGATCTGCGCCGGCCGCAAATGGAGGAGATTGGCTACCGCACGACCATTTTTGACTACGAGGGGATCGGCTCCGCGCGCCGCGACTATGTTGCCTGGCTGCTTGGCGCCTGTGCGGCCGAAGGCGTAAAGGTTGGCGAACTCCTCGAGGAAGAAGCCATCGACCTCATCGCCGAACGTTTGCGCACGCCGCTTCAGATCGAGATGCATCTCACCCTCGCATTCGAGCAGGGCTTTCGCCTCGGCGCCAAGCCGGTTACCGCCGAAATCGTCGAGCAGGTCCTGTCCCGCGCCATCGACGATCTCGAACCGACGTTGACCCGAAATGGTTACGATGCGACGGCTCTGGTCACGCACCTCAATGCTCGGCCGTCGGATATCCGCGCCTTCCTGGCGGGCACCCTTGATCCCGAATATTCCCGTCAGCTGACCGAGCAACTACGACAGGCAGGCGTCCCGGTTTGACCATGCCGTCGCTGGCAATTAATCTGAGCACGTGGGGGATGTTTGCAAGCAGACCCGGATGTTTGCGAGCACATTGGCAGGGAGCGTGAGCACGACGCCCGCTCCATTGTCAGATAATTCGAGCAGAAAATGCCGATGTTTGCGAGCAGAGGCGCTTATGTTGGCAAGCCGCTAC